>CAZKNC010000049.1:0-8413 GCA_964553935.1 uncultured Planctomycetia bacterium
TTGTAATCGCCCGGTGCGGGTTCAATCAGCGTCGCTGATCCTTCCGGCGGGGATCCGCTTAAACGGCGTTACTGTCCCGGCCGTAGGCCGCGAGCGGGTGATGCCGCTGTCAGCCGAGGAGCTTCTCGTGCGGGTGTCGTTCGGAGAGCTGGCGCAAGGAGGGGCTCGCGCGTTCGAGCTGGAGCTTCGCGGACCGAAACTGCACGCGGTTTGGACGCCGGCGGCTCGGGCGACCTTTTCTCTGGTTGGTTTGCAGGCGGTTTCCGGCGGGATAGCGCTGCCGCTGGACCGTTTGAAGGTCAACGGCGGGGAGGTGACCTTCGTGGATGAAACCGTGGTTCCAGCTGCCTCCTGGAATCTGCGGAAGGTGGAAGGGGAGTTTCTGCCGACGCAAGGGCCGGGCCAATATCGATTCCGCGTTTCCGGTCTCCTGGCTGGAAGTGCCGGAGAAGAATCCGGCCGTTTCGCGGCGGAGGGAACCTGGATTTCCGGCGGGCCGCTGGACGCGGCGGTCAGCATCCAGCATTCCGACTTGAAGTTCCTGGCCCCGTACCTGCGAAAGGTATTGGGGACGCCGCCTTCGCGGGGTCGTGCCGAGATGGCCAGCCGGCTGACGGTGCATGAGGGGGTTTTGATGGCCCGCAATCAGGTGACCGCCGAAGCGGTGGAATTTCCGGCCGGCGCCGTTACCACGCTGGATTTGGAAGGCAACCGGCTTGTCGAACTTTTGCGGGATGAGGAAGGCAATCTTCACTTGGATTTTATCGTCACGGGCAAGCTCGGTGGAAAACTGGACTGGTCGGACCTGGCCGCGGGCGCCTTCAGGGAATCGATGCGCCAGGCGGTGAGCCGCGGCATCCAAAACGTGCTAAAAGAGACCGAGCAGACCCGTCCGGCCGAAGAGGTCCTGCAGGAGCAGTACGAATCAGTCCCTCGCTAGCTTCCTTCCTCTGGTGATAGCGTCGGATTGTGATACGCTGGCTTCATCATGGTTGTCAGACACTGCACTGTTTGTAAGAAAATCATTCGAGTCAAAAAGGCGCACATTCGGCGCGGGTGGGGTAAATATTGCTCCAAAGAGTGCCAGGCCGTTGCACAACATAAAGATACATGGGTTGCTTGTGACCGTTGCAGAAAGAAGATCTACAGGACGCCCCGAGATTTCAGGAAGTCGAAAAGCAAAAAGTTCTTTTGTTCGGTAGGTTGTCATTGTTCCTGGGAGAATGAAAATCGGCGCTGGGGTGAAAACGCGCCGAACTGGATTGCCGGCCACCACGCCTATCAGCGGTTAATCGCGCGGGACGGCCGCGAGCAAAAATGCCGTTCATGCGGTCTTGAAGATAAGCGCGTTCTGGTAGTCCATCACCGCGACCGGAACAGAAGAAATAACAATATAGGAAACCTGGAATGGCTTTGCAGAAATTGTCATTGTATTGAACACTTAAGCAATCGCTCGATGGTGGCTATGGTGTAATGGCAGCACAAGGGATTGTGGATCCCTCAGAGCGGGTTCGAATCCCGTTAGCCACCCCAACCTTTCCTCTCTTAAGGCCGCAACAGAGAGGCCGAAAGCCCCGGTTCGTTCCCTGAGCCGGGGTGGCCCGGCGATTAAAGGAGTTCGCTGATTCCCTTAAAAATTTCCGCCCGGAATTTTCGCCGAAGAAGAGCGGCGAATAAACACCGCGGTATGGGGCGGATGGTCCGTTTCCTCAGCCGGCCAGGTTCTTATCCCCACGCCGTTCGCGGGGTGGCCCATCGGGAGACGCATATCTCCCACGTTTTTCTCGCCGGCGGTTTTGCCTACAAACTGAAGAAGCCGGTCCGGTTTCCTTTCCTGGACGCTTCCACCCTTGCTTTGCGCCGGAAATGGTGCCGGTTCGAGGTGAAATTGAACCGCCGTTTGGCGCCGGATCTGTATCTGGGCGTCGTCCCGGTGGTGGAGACGCGCCGCGGTCTGCGTCTCGGCGGCCGGGGGAAGGCGGTGGAATGGCTGGTCAAGATGCGCAGATTGCCGGAAGAACGGATGTTGGATCAGCGGATCCGGCGGGGCGGGGTCAGCGCGCGGGATCTCGGACGGGTAGCCGGTGTTTTAAGCCGCTTCTTCGAACAGGCGCCCCGCAGCCGGCGGATGGACCGGTTCGGTCACCCTCAGCGTGTCGGGGTTTTGGTTCTTGAGAATTTGCGGGAGTGCGGGCTTTTTGTTGGCCGGCTTATCCGCCGGGAGGATCTGGATTCCATCGAGCGGGTTTTCCGGCAGTTTCTGCTCCTGCGGCAGCCGCTTTTTCTTCGCCGGGTGGTCCAGCGGAGGGTCATCGACGGGCACGGCGACCTGCGCTGTGAAAACATCTGCCTCACCGATCCGGTGACCGTTTTTGACTGCGTGGAGTTCGAGCCGACGTTCCGGCGCGGCGACATGGCCAACGACCTGGCCTTCCTGTTGATGGATTTGGAGTTCCGCGGCCGGCCGGATCTCGCCCGCGCGGCGCTGGAGCGGTACCGGCGGGCGGCCCGCGACCCCGGCGTGGACGCGGTCCTGCCGTTTTACCAATGCTACCGAAGTCTGGTCCGGGCGAAGGTAAGGGGATTGGCCTGGCTCCAGCATCCCCGGACTCGCCGCGGCCGGCACCTGCGGCGGATGGCCCGCCGGCATTTCGACCTGGCTCGGCGTTACGCGGAGGAATTCCACCGGCCGCTTCTGCTGGTGACCGGCGGAACGATCGGAACCGGCAAGAGCACGCTGGCGCGCCGGCTTTGCGCCGCGTTCGATGCCGTCTGGCTTCGGACCGACGAGATCCGGCTGAAGGAGTTCCGCCGTTTCCGCCGGGCCGGCCAGGGATTTTCGGAAGGACTTTACGCGCCCCGCGTTTCCGGCCTGGTGTACCGCCGCCTGGCCCGGCGGGCGGGGGCGCTCCTCCGGCAGGGCCATTCCGTCGTCTGCGACGGCACTTTTTCCAAGGCCGCGGGCCGGCGGGATCTGCGGGCGCTTGCCCGCAAGCATGGGGCGATCTTCCATTTCTTTGAATGTGCGGTGCCTCGACGGACCGCCCTCCGGCGGATCGGCGTCCGGTTCTCACGCGGAACGGATCTTTCGGAAGCCCGTCCGGAGTTTTACGACCGGATGAAAGCGCAGTTCCAGCCGGAACGCCGGCTTCCCGCGAAAGAGCGGACCCTCCTTTCCATGGCCGGGTCTCCGGCTGTCACGTTCCAGAAGGCCGTTGGAGCCCTTCGTGGACAGCTCGCCTGATGGGCCGAAAGCAAAATGATCGGATTATGACGCGGGTCATAATCTGGGTGCTCCTCGCGGGGTATACATGGAGTACAGGGAGGGCAAGGCGATGATCTCCGAAAAATTGGAACGGTACTTGAGAGAGCGCGGTGTTGACTTTGAAGTGATTTCGCACCCGGCGGCGTTCACGGCTCAGCAGACGGCGGAAGCGGAGCACGCGCCGGGGAAGATGCAGGCGAAGGTGGTGATGGTCAAAGTGGATGACCAGCCGGCGATGGCGGTTCTCCCGGCCGATCACCGGTTGGACCTGGAGAGGTTGCGGGAAGTGCTGGGAGCGAGGAAAGTCCATCTGATGGCCGAGCCGGAATTCGAGGCGCTCTTCACGGACTGCGAGGTGGGGGCCATGCCTCCGTTCGGCAACATGTACCAGTTGCCGCTGTACGTGGATCAGCGCCTGGCGGAGAACAAGTGGATTCTGTTCAATGCCGGCACGCACCAGGAAGGCATCAAGATGGCGTTCCAGGACTACGAGCGGCTGGTCAGGCCGATCCTGCTTTCTCTGACCGTCTAGACGGCGAGCGGCGAATTCCCGCTTCTCCAAAAAAGAGGCATTCGCCGCTTGCCGGTTTTATGTTAGTAGTAGTTAATATCCAAATAATTATTTGAATCTTGGCCGGTTGTCGGCCATACTTTAGAGTGCATTCCAACCCCTATTGAACATGAAACGACGACGTGGTTTATTCGCTTTTCTAGCGCTTTGGCTAAGTGGGGCCATCGGTTTGCCGCCGGCCCCTGTTTATGACCGTGGCAGCCAGGTACTGGCTGCAGGAAATGGTGCGGCTTCCTTTAGCCGCAGCCGGGCCCTTCGAGGAGCTCAAATCCTGCAGAATCAATCCGGGGTCGAAGAGCTTCAAGATCATCTCCAGGAACCGTCTGCCGGGGCGGAGGAGTTCCAGAGAGGGGACCGGGTGGTTTTCCGCGGCCGCCCCGGATCGGTCAGCGCGTTCGACGGCCGGACGATTACCATCGCGTTTGACGATAAAAAGGGAATGGCCGAACCGGAGGAGCCGTACGTGTGGAAGATGGTCCGTAGAGACGTTCTCCCGGAATCCGAGGCCCCAGCGGTGCCGAAACCGTTCGATCTTCCCACGGACCCGGCCAAACTGTTGCGGCAGTTGAACACCCAGCTTCGTCGAGGCAAGGCCGCGGATTGGGATCGAGTCGAGGCACTCTGGGAAGAACTGATGCGCCAGTCCCATTCCAAGCTCCAAGACACTCGGTTTCGGAAAAGTATCTTTCAGAAGGCGATTGGGCTGATGGTCCGTATTGCATTGGAAGCGCCTTCCGGTTCTTCGATCGAAGACGACGCAGGACCGCTTTTGCCGCGCGTGCTGGCAGAGCTCAATGAGGTGTTTGACAGCATCCTCACGGAGCGGGGCGACGATTTTCTAAGCCCCAGCCATCCCCTGATTGTCACTCTGCGAGCCGATGCGGCCCGATGGGTTGAGACGGCGATCCAGGATGAAGAAAAGCGTCTTGAGCTTCAGGATCCCGACAATCGCCTTCGAGCAGGGCAAGGGGCGATTCAACCGCCCTTCGCGGCTGTTTGGGCGATCGAGCGGCTGCAGAAGAAATTTCCCAATCAAGAAATCACGGCAGTGGCTTTTCGTGGAAATCGGCTGGTGGTTTCCGTGGACGGATATGATCGCGGCTATCCCCGTCTTCAAGATTTTGGAAAAAACGTCCTGCATACGCATAAGTTCAGGGCGGCATTAAAAGCCGGTCCGGAGGACACCGCCCATGCCCGCGTGCTGGCAAAACGGGGGATCGGTGATTTCGTGATAGCGTTTGATCCCGCCGGCGGGAATCCTTTCCTGTTGGTCTACGATCCCCGAGAGGATTCTCTCGATGCCGATCCCGCGGAGGTGGATCCCTGGACGCTCTATACCGATTACTACGAGATCCAGGGCATCTTGCGGGAAGCCAGCCTCATCCAGTTCAATGCCGGGGCGGAGGAAGCGGCGCGGGTGTTCGCCGAACAGGCGAGGAAGGAAGGGGACGTCCGCATCGTGCTGGGACCGACCGCGTTTCAGGTGCCGGGACTCGACGCGGCGGTCACAGCTCTTCGAGAGGCGGGACTGAAGGGTCGGTTTATTGTTCTTCCGGAGCTTCCCCCGGATGCGCCGGAAGACCGTCTGCCGAATGAAGTGGCAGACCAACTCTTCCGCTTGGGTGTAGAAGTGCTGAGCTTGACCAGCCCTTTCCTGAAAGGATACGCATCTGCGGATGACCGTGTGATGCAGGGTTTTCAGAATGCCCTCCAGGGATTCCGAGTGCCTTTTCAGAGGTATGTTCCTTCGGGCCTGACGCTTATGGTCCGGCAGATCCTGCTGGATCTTGGCGTTCCGGAGGCGACCGCGACGACGGAGGCGGTCGACCGGTTCCTCGCTCTGACCGGTCTCGAAGAAGCCGCGTAGGGATGGTATGATAGGCGCCATGAGCCGGCGCTTATCCGTTTTTGTTATCCTCTTGTTGGGTTCTTTCTTGGCCGGCTGCGGCAAGGGAGAGCCGGTCATCAAGGTCGGTTTTGCCGGGCCGCTGACCGGCGATCAGGCCGCGCACGGCATCGACATGCGGCAGGGAGCCGAGCTGGCCATCCAGCAGGCCAACGCGAAAGGGCCGGTCCTTCCGGGCTATCAACTGAAGCTGGTGGCGATGGACGATGCCCGCAACCCCGCGCAGGCGGTTTCCGTGGCGAAACGGCTCGTGTCCGATCCGGACGTGCTGGCGATCGTGGGCCACCTGAATTCCAGCTGTACCAAGCCGGCTTCGGCGATTTATCACGAAGCGCGGCTTCTGCACGTCAGTCCCGTCTCCTCCAATCCGGAAATCTCCCGCCAGGGGTTTGATACGTTCCATCGTGTCTGCGCGACCGACGATCTGCAGGGCCCGGCCGGCGTCCGTTTCGCGGTGGAACAATTGGGCGCCAAACGGGTTTTTATCCTGGACGACCTGACCACCTACGGCCGGGGATTGGCCAACGAGTTCGAGAAGGCGGCTCCGGCGAAAGGGATGGAAATCCTGGGGCATGAAGGAATCACGCAGGGCGAGAAGGATTTCACGCCCCTGCTGACCAAGATTAAATCGGTCAATCCGGATCTCATCTACTTTGCCGGGATGTTCCCGGAAGCGGCGCTTCTCGTCAAACAGAAAGTGAAACTCGGAATCCCGGCCAAGTTCCTCGGCGGGGACGGGCTGTTCGAGGCCGCCCTCATCGAGCTGGCTTCCCCCGAAGCGGCGGAAGGAATGTACATCACCACGCTGGGAGGGGATATCCGCCGGATTCCCCAGGCGCGGGAATTCGTCGCGGCGTTCGAGAAACAATACAGCCACCTGGGGGCTTATTCTTCCTATTCCTACGAAGCCACCAACGTGGCGCTGGAGGCGATCCGCCGCGCCGGAAAGAAGGACCGCGCCGCCGTGTTGAACGCGATGAAGCAGATCCGGCAGTTTGAAGGGATTCTCGGCACGCATTCGTTCGACGCGCGCGGAGATACCACCGTGCGGACCATCGGGGTTTACACGGTCCGCGACGGAAAGTTCGAGTTCGTCTCCGCCACGAATTGACCCCTGCGGAGCTTTTCCTCCAGCAAGTCCTCAACGGTTTGACCCTCGGAGCGGTCTACGCGCTCATCGCTCTGGGCTACACGATGGTGTACGGCATCCTCCAGATGATCAACTTCGCCCATGGGGAAGTTTTTATGGTGGGAGCGTACGCCGGGCTGTCCCTGTTTCTGACGTCCGGCATGACCGGTCCCGGGCCGGGAAGCATCGGCTGGCTTTTAGCCGCTCTGCTGTTCGCGGGTCTTTTCTGTGCCGGCTTAGGATGGGGCGTGGAACGGCTGGCTTACCGCCCCCTGCGGCACGCGCCTAAGCTTTCGGTGCTGATCTCGGCGATCGGCGTTTCCTTTTTCCTGCAGAACGCGGTGATGCTGGGCTTCGGCGCGCAGGACCGCTACATTCCATCCCCGTTTTCTTCGGAACCCTGGCATTGGGCCGGGCTGACGATGACTCCGATGCAGGGGATCATTTTTGTCGTGAGCTTCCTGCTGATGGTGGGGCTTCAGGCGGTGGTGTACCGCACCCGGTTGGGCCGGAACATGCGGGCGGTCGCGCAGGATCCTCTGGCCGCGCGGCTGATGGGAATTTCCGTGGACCAGGTCATTGCCGCCACCTTCATGATCGGCTCTGGCTTAGCCGGCATGGGGGGAATTCTCTTCGGCGTCTATTACTCCACGATTAACTTCCATGATGGCTATCTGACCGGTTTGAAGGCCTTCACCGCGGCGGTGCTGGGCGGGATCGGAAACATTCCGGGGGCCATGCTGGGCGGGCTCCTGCTGGGTCTGCTGGAAGGATTGGGGGCGGGGTATCTCTCCGCGCAGTGGAAGAACGGCATCGCGTTCGCGGTACTCGTGCTGGTCCTGGTGGTGCGGCCGCGCGGTTTGCTCGGCGAGCGGCTGGGGGAACGGGCGTAGAGATAGAGAGTAGAAGATAGAGAGTAGAGAGTAGATGGTAGAGAGTAGAAAGAAGCAAGTCGGGTGGAGAAGGTTTTCTAACTTCTATCTTCTATTTTCTATTTTCCTTTTTGCGGCTTTACTCGATCCGGATTCCTACCGCAGTGAAATCTACGCGACGGCCGCTCTCTATGCTCTGCTGGCGCTGGGGCTCAACCTGATCGTCGGATTCGCCGGCCTCCTGCACCTGGGCTACGCGGCCCTGTTCGCCGTGGGCGCTTACACCTACGCGCTGCTGAATCTTCAAGCCGGGTTTTCATTCTGGGTTGGGCTTCCTTTGGCGGGCGCTGTGGCCGCGCTGGCCGGGTTTTTGCTGGGTCTGCCGGCGATCCGGGTCCGCGGCGATTACCTGGCCATCGTCACGCTGGGATTCGGGGAGATCATCCGGATCGTGGTGACGAACCTAGAGGAGTGGACCGGCGGCCCCAACGGATTAATGGGGATCGATCGGCCGGTCGTCGGCTCGTTCGTTTTCGGCGTGGATTCGAAGCCGTATTTTTTCCTGCTGGTGGTACTGGTGGCGGTGACGGCGGTGGCGTGCTCCCGGCTGAAAGCGTCCCGGATCGGGCTGGCCTGGGCCGCCATTCGGCAGGATGAGCTGGCGGCATCC
>CAZKNC010000050.1:0-8369 GCA_964553935.1 uncultured Planctomycetia bacterium
CATCCAGCCCAATCCACGGACCGGATGCGGCAGCCAGCGCGGGTCCCCCACCGTGAGATCGGCGGCGTAGGCCGCCGCTATTTTGACGCTGACGGGGTCCATGCCCACTGCTCCATCAAGCGATCTACATCGACTACCTTTTCCACGGGATCGGCCAGCCGGTCGTACGGATCGATCCGCGCCGAAATCCCATTCGGTTCCGGCAGGCCGGCTTCCCGGCGAAGCTGATTCAGGAAAAAATGCCGGAATTCCTCCGAGTCGAACATCCCGTGCAGGTAGGTTCCCCAAATCCGCCCGTTGTCGGACTGGCAGCCGTCCGTCTCCTTCACCGGCTGACCGCCCCGTTCGGTGACTTGAAACAACGGTTTGGCGCGGCGCGCCCCCTGCAGGCGGCCGCAGTGAATTTCATACCCGGTTAGGGCGGCCCCGCTTTCCGGATGAATGCCGCGCACCTGCACGGTCACCTTGGAAGGCAGGAACAAGGTGGAAGTAGGCAGCAGGCACAAACCGTAAATAACGCCGCCGGTCGACTCCACATGGGACGGATCGCAGATCGTTTGGCCCAGCATTTGAAAACCGCCGCAGATTCCAAGAATCCGGACCCCTTCGGCCGCGCAACGGCGAAGGTACGGTTCCAGCCCGGTATTCCGGAGCCAGATCAGATCGCTCACGGTGCTTTTGGAGCCGGGCAAAATCAACAGGTGCGGCAGGCGGTCCTCCGAGGAAGCGGCGGAAAGATACCGGACCGAAAGATCCGCTTCCCGGTGAAGCGAATCGAAATCGGTGAAATTGGCAATCGAAGGATAGCGGACAATCTCCACTCGGACCTTTTCGAAAGAGCCCGGCTTTGCAGTCAGCCGGTCCGCCAAGGCGTCTTCTTCCGGAATATCCATCTCCGGAAAATAAGGGATGACACCCAGCACCGGCTTGCCGGTCCGTTGTTCCAGCCAACGGACACCGGAATCCACCAGCGAGGAATCGCCCCGGAACTTGTTGATCAAGAAACCGTGGACCCGCGCGCGATCCTTTTCCTCCAGCAGTTCCAACGTGCCCACGATCTGGGCAAAGACCCCTCCCCGCTCGATGTCGGCGACCAAGAGGACCCGCCCCTCGGCGGCACGGGCCACTTCCATGTTCGCCAGATCGGTGGCGCGAAGGTTGATCTCGGCCGGAGAACCGGCCCCCTCCGCCACAATCACATCGTAAGAGTCCCGCATCCGCTGAAGCGATTCGTGAATCGCTTTCAAAAGACGCGCCCGAAGCGCGGGAAGATCCCGTGCTTCATAGGTGCCGATCGGCTTTCCCAGCACGATCACTTGAGAAGCATGGTCGGAGGTGGTTTTGAGCAATACCGGGTTCATGTCCACGACCGGCTCGATCCCGGCCGACCACGCCTGGACCGCCTGAGCCATCGCCATCTCCTTGCCGTCTCGCGTGACCCAGGCATTGTTCGACATGTTCATCGCCTTAAACGGCGCCACCCGCAACCCGCGGCGTTTAAGCAGGCGGCAAAAAGCGGCGGCCATCACCGACTTGCCGACGTGCGAGGCGGTCCCCTGGAACATCAGCAGGTCAGCCGGCAGTGCGCCGAAGCGCCTGGTGCGATCTCCTTTAATCGCAGCCACGATTCAGAACCTCCCTCAAAACATCCAGCAACCGTTGGTTTTCCTCCGGGGTCCGGACCGCGACGCGGAAAAACCGATCGGGCTCCAGCCCTCCAAAATCATCACAGCACCGGATCAGGATTCCTTTCTCTTCGAGCGCTTGAGCAAGATGAGAGACGCTGGAATTTGTCTTACAAAGCAGAAAATTCGCATCAGATGGAAAGACCCTCAACCCCAGGTTCTCCAACGAGCGCTGCAGCTCCAGCCGGTCCGATGCCAGTTTTTGCCGCGATTCGGACAACGGCAGCAGCGCCTGGAGCAGCCACGCGCCGATCTCGGCCCCCAGTGTATTCAGCGGCCAGGGCGGCTGCAGCTCTTTCAAAGACTCGACGAGATCCGGATGCCCAACGGCATAACCCAGCCGAAGCCCCGGGAGCCCGAAAGATTTGGTCAAAGACCGAAGAACCACCAGAGATTTGCTTCGAACGGTGCAGGGCGCCAGTGAGAAACGCTGTTCATCCGGCGCTAAATCGATGTAGGCCTCATCCACCACCAACAACGTTCCCTTCTGCTCGCACAATTTCAGGCATTCCAGAAGGGTTTCCCGCGGCCAGAGCCGGCCGGTCGGGTTGTTCGGATTGCAAAGAAAGAGCAGGTCCACCGTTTCCTCTCGAAAGAAGGAAGGAAAATCCGCCCCGCTGAATTCTTGCTCTTCTGGAAGAGTCCAACGGAGGACCCGGCCGCCGTCGGCCTGGACGGCGCGAGCATACTCGGTAAAGGTGGGAACCGGAATCAGCACGTGTGCTCCTTTGCGCCATCGGGAGATCAAATGGATCAGATCCGCGGTCCCGTTGCCGGGCAGGATGTTTTCCGGCTCAACTCCTTCCCCGTCGGCCGCCGCTTGTCGAAAACAGCGATACTCGGGATCCGGATAGTGCCGGACCTGGGCCCAGGCCTTCTGAATGACGTCGGTTGGCACCCAATTCAAAGCCCACGGATTCAGGTCGGCGCTAAAATCGAGGATCCTCTCCGGAGGGATCCCGCGAGCCCGCGAGAGCGCCCAGACATTCCCGCCATGCCCGGATTTTTCCAAGGCCGAAAGGTTCACCCCACCCCCTCCAGCTGCATCTTCGATGCAGCTTCAGAAAGAAGTAGAAAACGAAGTTTTATCGCTGGAGGTGGTGGGGTCATCGCGCCGCTGCCGTAGAAAGAGCCAGCGTTTCCGTCATCACGCATACCGCTCCCATCGTGTCGCCGGTAATCCCACCAACCCGGGAACAGAACAGCCGGTTCATTCCCCACGCGCCCAACGCCGCGATTCCCAACGCCATCCCGGCCCGTTCCGCTCCCAAACCGCAGACCGCGAAACCGATTCCCAACACCGTGGCGCAGATCAAAGAAAGCCGGCTTTTACGGTCGGTGGCCAGCCGCCCCAGCCCGCTCCGGCCCGGGACGTACGGAAAAAAAGTGGCCGAATAAACCATCGCCCAACGGCTGAGCGCTCCCGCGGCCACCCACCCCCCCAACAGCCGGTGGGAAGGAATCGATTGGAGCAGCGCCCACTGCAAGGCCATCATCAGGATCGCCGCGGCTGCTCCTAAGGCGCCGATCCGGCTGTCCCGCATGATTTCCAGAGTTCGTTCCGGCGGTTTTCGGGCGGCCAGCCCATCCACGGCGTCGCAAAAACCGTCCCAATGCAGGCCGCCGGTCCCCGCCACAACCGCCGTCAATCCCAGCAGCGTGGTGACCGCCGGCATCCAGAAGGAGTGGGCGGCTCCCGCAATCCAAGCGCCCGCGGCGCCGAGCACGGCTCCCACGACCGGGAACCAAGCCATCGCCTCGCTGATCCGATCCGGCGCCTCCTCCGGTGAATGCTGGACGGATCGAACCGGCAGGATCGTCAGAAAAGAAAGGGCTTCTTGAAATGCCGGCAAGAACCGCTTCACGATTCCTTTTCCGAAACTCCGGCTTCGTCAAACGTGGCCATTTCAGACAGAAGCTTGACCGAAGCGTCCAAAAGAGTGAACGCGAGCGCGGCGCCGGTTCCTTCTCCCAAGCGCATCCGAAGATCCAACAGAGGTTCCAGTCCCATTTGGGTCAGCAAAATACGGTGTCCCGGCTCGACGGAGAGATGAGAAGCTAAGAGGATTTCCTTCACCCGGGGTTCCAGCCCTAAAGCAGCGCGGGCCGCCACCGTCGTAATGAAACCGTCCAAAACCACCGGCACCCGGGCTTCCGTCGCCGCCAGCACCACACCGGCCAGACAGGCGATCTCCAACCCGCCCACGCAGGACAAGCACTCGATCGGGTCCTGGGGATCCGGCTGATGCAATTCCAGCGCTTGGCGGATCACGGTCACTTTTTTCCCCAGTTGGCCTTCCGCCACTCCAGTCCCCCGGCCGGTCACCCGCTCCGGTCCCAAACCGGTGAAGAGAGACGCCAGCGCCGCGGAGGCAGTGGTATTGCCGATCCCCATCTCGCCCAATCCCACCAGATCGATCGGCCGCCCGGCATAGGTTTCCCTGAAAAGACGCCGGCCGGATTCGACGGCGGTTTCCGCCTCGGATCTCGCCATCGCCCGTTCCTTCAAAAAGTTCGCGGTACCGGGCCGGATCTTGCAGTGGACCAGCCCCTTGTGATCGGACAGGTCTGCCGCGACGCCGGCATCCACCACGACCACTTCCGCGCCGGCGTGACGCGCCAACACATTGATCGCGGCCCCTCCCCGAAGGAAGTTCAACACCATCTGCGCGGTCACTTCCTTCGGATAGGCGGAAACTCCCTCCGCCGTGATGCCGTGGTCGGCCGCCACCGTGAAAATCACTTTGCGGGAAAGAGTCGGAATTTCCTTCCCCTGGATCTCAGACAGGCGGATTCCCAGCTCTTCCAAACGGCCCAGAGATCCCAAGGGTTTGGTCAATCGGTCCCAGCGCCGCGCCGCGGTCTGTTTCACGCTCATTTGATCCTCCAGGGAATTCCAGAAACCATCCAATGCACTTCATCGGCCCGCCGGGCCGCCTCCTGGTTCACCTCGCCCAGCAAATCCCGGAAAACCCGGCCTAACGGATGCCCCGGAACGACTCCCAATCCCACCTCATTCGTCACGATCAAACTGGTATTTCCAGACCGGCGCAAAATGCCCAGCAATCGGCGGACACGGGAGCGAATTTGAGCGGGGGTCTTTCCGGCGAGAAGATGGTTCGTGATAAAAGTCGGCAGACAGTCCAGCAGGCAGAGAGAATCCTTCTTCAGGAACTGCCGTGGAAGCTTTTCAGGAAGCTGAAGCGGTTCTTCGAGGGTTTCCCAGAGGCGCCCGCGATCGCGCCGATGGCGGGCGACCTTGGCCGCCATCTCGGCATCGCAGGAAACCGCGGTGGCGACGTACAGCCGCCGGCCGCATTTTGATTGTTCCGCGCATCGCTGGGCGAACCGGCTTTTCCCGGAACGGGCGCCGCCGGTAATCAGGATGAGCGTTCCTCCCCCCCGAAGGAACATGAATCCACTCCCCTTGTGAAGACACCGCGAGGTCTCCTGGCTTTCCCGCCCTTCGCACGCCTTCCCACCCCGCATTCCTTGCATCGATGGAATGGCGGGGCAGTGGCTTGCCTGTACGAAGGTTCAGCGGGATTACAGTTGCGGGGCAGCGCCTGATTGCAACAGGGCTTCCCTCACACGGCGTCCCAAACTGCCTTTCCTATATACTTCGGCCGGCAGGGACAAGTCAAGTAATGAGAGGCACAAATAAACAGCTGCAGATCGGCTGAACAATGGGCCTGCCCTGCTGTTTTTCCACCAAGGTCAGCATCTGCTCCAAACCGTCTCCGATCGGCACCACCATCCGTCCTCCCTCGCTCAACTGTTCCACGAGCCGCTC
Organism: uncultured Planctomycetia bacterium; assembly: GCA_964553935.1. Lineage (GTDB taxonomy): Bacteria > Omnitrophota > Gorgyraeia > 1-14-0-20-64-10 > 1-14-0-20-64-10 > CAZKNC01. Next base: position 5,479 of record CAZKNC010000050.1, read on the forward strand.
CGGAATACGAGGCGCCGCGGCGGAAACGGCGATCGCGTCAAATGGAGCTTCTTCCGGCCAACCCAGTGATCCGTCGGCAATCCGGAGATGGACCGCTCCAAAACCCGCCCGTTTCAAACGTTCGGCGGCCGTTTCTGCCAGCGAGGCGATTCGTTCCACGGTGTAAACCTGAGTCCCCATTTCCGCCAGCAGAGCGGCCTGGTAACCGGAACCGGTGCCGATCTCCAGTACCTTCATGCCGGGTTGGAGCCGCAACGCTTCAAAGTACGGCTGAGAAATCGTCTGGCCTTCTCCGATAGGAACCGGACGATCCTCGTAAGCTTCCATCGGGCGGCCCGCGGGGACAAAAAGATGCCGCGGAACCCGCCGGAACGCCTCCAGCACGCGCGGATCGCTGATTCCCCGCCGGAGAAGCTGTTCGGAGACCATCTTCACCCGTTCCCGCTCAAACGGATCGGCCATGGCGCTTCCTTTCTTGATGGAGTGTTCTCAGAAGCAGAAGGAATCGGATCGTGTCCCGCAAAGGACGGATGAAGCTGACTTCCCGCCGGTAGACCGAACTGACCGGCACCGATTCCACGCGCAACCCGCTCCGAACCGCGCGGATCACCATTTCCGACTCGATTTCGTACCGGTCGGAAACAAGAGGAACATGGTCCAGAACGCGGCGGGAGATCCAGCGGAACCCGCATTGGGTATCCGGTATCCGCTGTCCGGTCAAAAGAGAAATCAGCCACGACATCAACCGGTTGGTAAAATGGCGCTCCAGAGGCATTCCATGCGGCTTGTGCATCCGATCGCCGATCACCAGATCGGCCCGGGTCCGTGAAGCTTTCTCAAGCAGCAGGGGAATCTCCGAAGGCAGATGCTGGCCGTCAGCGTCCATGAGGATGACCCACGAGAAACCCAGTCGGCGCGCCAAGGCCAGCCCATCCCGCAGAGCCGCCCCCTTGCCGCCGTTGACCGGCCGGCGCATCACTTCCGCTCCGACTTCCGAGGCCTCTTGGGAAGTCCCGTCGGTGGAGGCGTCGTCTATCACGATCACTCTGAAATGCTGGGCCGCCACCGCGCGGACGATCGGACCGATGGTGCTCCCGGCCTGATAAGCCGGAATCACCACAGCCCCCTGACTAGAGGACAAAGGCGGGGCCGGGTTTCCAGAACTCATGATGGAACATGTACCACTGCGTGGGATAGCGGCGGATGTATTGCTCCATCACTTTCAAGGAAGCCTGGGTGGCGGAACGGATCGCTTCCTCGCGCGAAACGCCCTCCGGGCAACGGATCGGCGGTTCGATCACAAAAAGGTAATTGCCATCCGGTTCCCGAACCAGAAAACTTGGAACGATAGGCGCGCCCGTACGCAGACTGAAAGACGCCGGGCCCGTGGGAATCCGGGTTATTTTTCCAAAAAAAGGCAGCTCCAGTCCATGTTGAAAGAAATCCCGGTCCGCGACCAATCCCAGGATTCCATTTCGACGAAGAACCTTCAGGCATTCTTCAAAAAAGGCTTTGCGTCCGATTTTTTGAACGGGGATCCCTTGGACCCCCACGCGAGCCCGCTGGCGAGTGAAAAAATGGTCCACCCGCTCATCCTGGTGCGTGAGCACCGCCCCTGAAACCGGCAGTCCCATCAAAGACAAGACGGCTCCGGCCAGTTCGTAATTGCCCAAATGAGCGGTAATCCCAACAGCCCCCGTTCCGTCACGCAGGGCCTGCTCCATATGTTCCAAACCCTCGATGCGGACCCGCCGCTGGACCTCCTTCAAGGTCAGACGGCCGAACCGGAAAAAATCCACGAGATACATCCCAAAATTCCGAAAGACCTCCCGAATCTCCTGTGGAGAAATCTCGGACCTTTCGAGGACAACCGACAGATTAGTGCGGACGGCGATCCAGTCTTTTTCGGCGCGCATACTGAAAGCGTCCGCGAGCCGCCGCGCTATCCAATAACAAAAACCGCGAGGAAGGAAAACACACAGCAGATAACCGACTCGATATCCAAAATAAATGAACACAGCCCTAAGAGTCCAGAATCCGCCGGGCCGCTTCGAGCGCGGCGCTCGGATGTCCCAGCTGGCGGGCCTGCTCCGACATCCGCTTCAGTTCCGAAGGAGCGTCGAGCAGATGCTGCACGGCCAAAGCCAATTGGGACGACTCCCGGATCCAGCGTGCCGCTCCGGAACGGACCAGGAACTGGGCATTGTTGTTCTCCTGGCCCGGAATGGGGTTGAGCACCAGAATCGGCAGTCCCTTGGCCAGCGCCTCCGACGTCGTGAGTCCCCCCGGTTTGCTGACGATGAGCGCGGCAACCGACATGAGCTCTGAAACAAAATCGACGTGCCCGAAGACCTGCATCGGATGCTTCATCTTCGGAGCCTGCGTGATCAGACGGTGATAAAGCGCCTCGTTGGTCCCGGTGATGACCAGAAGCTGAAACGGCCGGTCCACTTCATCCAGATGGGTCACCGCTTCGACCAGCGGACCCAATCCCTGCCCGCCCCCCATCAGCAAAATGGCCGGAAGCCCGTCCACCCACTGCAGGCGGCGCCGGATGGCCGCTGGATTGAACTGCTGAGAGAAAACAGGGTCGATCGGAATACCGGTCGCGTGGATCTTCCCGGCAGGGATTTTCCGGTCGATCAGCCACCGCTTGGTTTCCTCCGAAGGAACCAGGTAATGGTCGACCTGATCGTGGACCCAATAAGCGTGCGGCATAAAATCAGTCAAAATCCCGAACAACGGAATCTCGAAGCTGTTTTCCTGCTTGTAGTCCGCCACCAGACCGCAGGGAAAGGCCTGCGTGCAAGCGATCACTTCCGGACTGAAATCCTCCAAGAGGCCCTACAATAGGGGGGAATCGTAGGAGTGAAGCAATTTTAGGAAATATG
>CAZKNC010000051.1:0-6849 GCA_964553935.1 uncultured Planctomycetia bacterium
CGGGGTTCGCGGGATCGGTGAAAAGACGGCCGTGGAACTCATTCGAAAGTTCGGCAGTGTGAAGGAACTGCTTCAAGCGCTTGAAAAAGAGCCGACCCCGGGTGTCAAACCCTCGGTCGCCAAGGCGATTCGGGATCAAGTGGATCAGCTTCTGCTCAGCCGGGGGCTGGCTTGTTTGGACACGGAGGTTCCTCTGGAGATTGCTTGGGAGAAGCTGAAGCGGCAGGAACCGGACCGGGAGGAGCTTTACAAGATTTTTCAAACGTTGGAATTCAAGAATCTGGCCAAAGAGTTCATGCCGGAAACCGCTTCAACCCCGCTGGAGTTGAAATCCTGGCCTTCGGACGCTCCGCCCGCGGCGGTCTTCTCGTCGATTCGGCGGGCCGCCCGCGTCGGTTTTTCGGTTGCTTCCGATTCCGATCGGCCGATGGAGGGGCGCTGGCTCGGTGCCGGACTGGCTTGGGAAGAGGGGGAAGCCGTTTCCACCGGAGCCGAGGCCCAGGCCCTGCGTTCTGTGCTGGAAGGCGGTTCGGTCACGAAAGTTTGTCCCCATTTGAAAGAAAGCTGGATCCATCTGCTTCGAGAGGGCTGCTCGCTCGAGGGTCCGCTGTTCGATCCGGAGATCGCTTCCTATTTATTGGACGCGGCCGCTCCTTCGCACGCGGTCGCCGATCTGGCGATGGCCCAGATTGGACAGGACACACGCGATGCCGATCCTCTCCGCGCGGCGGCGAAAGCCGCGTATGCCGGCTGGAAACTGGCCCGGCAGCAGGAAGAAGAGATCCGTGAAAACGGGCTGGCCGATCTCCTTCAGGAAATTGAAATTCCGCTGGCTCGGGTGCTTGCTCGGATGGAGCACCACGGCATCGCGGTGGAGCCGAAGGCCTTTCAGGAATTGGGCAAGGAGATCGACGGAAAACTGGAGGTTCTGATTCGGGAGATTCAAAAGCAGGCCGGCGGCGAATTCAATCTCAATTCTCCCAAGCAGCTGGGACAGGTCTTGTTTGAGCGGCTGAAGCTTCCGATCCTCAAGCGGACCAAGACCGGCGCTTCGACCGACGAAGAGGTTCTGCGGCAGCTGGCCCATCACCACGATCTGCCCCGGCTTCTGCTGGAATACCGGGAACTGGCCAAGCTGAAGTCCACGTACGTGGACGCTCTGCCGCGGATGGTCCATCCCGAAACGGGACGGATCCACGCCTCTTTTAATCAAACCGTTGCGGCGACCGGTCGGCTGTCTTCCTCGGATCCGAATCTGCAGAATATCCCGATTCGGACCGAATTAGGCCGGCGGATCCGCAGGGGTTTCGTTCCGTCCCGGCCCGGCGGTTTTTTGCTGGCCGCGGATTACTCGCAGATCGAATTGCGGATCCTGGCTCACCTTTCGGAGGATCCGGCGTTGATCGAGGCTTTCCGGAAAGGGGAAGACATCCACCGCGTGACAGCCGCAGAAGTTGGATGCGAAAGAGCCATTGCCAAGACGATTAATTTCGGTATCATTTACGGGATGACCCCCTTCGGCCTGGCGAAGGAGCTTCAGGTCGATGCCGGCCAGGCCGAGGATTTTATCACCCGCTATTTCGGCCGTTATCCCGGTGTGAAGAAATATCTGGTCCAATCCCTTGAGGAAACGCGCCGAAGGGGTTATTGCCTGACGCTGTTCCAGCGCAGGCGCCGTCTCCCGGAGCTGGCCGCCAAGGAACTGACGGTCCGCCAATTCGCCGAGCGGATGGCCGTCAACGCTCCGATTCAGGGGTCGGCCGCGGACCTGATCAAGATCGCCATGGTCGCGATCGATCGCGTGCTGGAACAGAAAGGTTTGGAAGCGCGCATGGTCTGCCAGGTGCACGACGAGCTGATCTTTGATGTGCCGGAGCGGGAACTCGCCCCCGTGCAGGATTTGGTGCGGGAAGTGATGGAGAATCCCGCGGTGTCCGGGAAACCGCTTCATCTGAAGGTTCCGATCGTCGTGCAGATGCGTTCGGGCCGCAGCTGGTATGAAGCCTCGCACGATTAGACCCACATGATCGTGATCGGAGTGACCGGGGGGGTGGGAACCGGAAAATCCACCGTGTCGAATCTGTTGGGGTGTTTGGGTGCCAAGGTTTTCGACGCCGACCGGATCACGCATGAACTGATGAAGCCCGGGACGGCGGTCTACCGGAGAATCCTTCGGGTTTTTGGCCGGGACATCCTGGATCCGATGGGCCGCATCGATCGGAAACGGCTGGGGGCGAAGGCGTTTCAAAACTCGCGGCGGCTCAAACAGCTGACCGGCATCGTGCATCCGGCGGTTCGGCGGCGGATCCAGTCGGATTTGGAGGGCCTTCGGCGCAGGAATCCCAACGCGGTTGCCGTGCTGGATATCCCTTTATTGGTCGAATCAGGAAAGGCCTATCGGACGGATGCGCTGGTTGTGGTTTCCGCTCCGGCGGCCGCGGCGGCCCGGCGCCTTCAAAAACGCTCCGGCTGGTCTGGCGAGGAAATACGGCGCCGGGGCAGGTTTCAGCTGCCTTTGCGCCGGAAAGAACGTCAAGCGGACTTTGTGGTCGACAACGGAGGCGGGGTGAGTTCCACCCGCCGACAGGTGTCGCGTATCTGGGAACAAATCGTAAAGGAGAAGAACGTCCATGGTGGAAGGAAAAATGGCTGAAGCAAAACCGAAACCGGTTCAAAATCTGGACATTGCCAAGCTCAAGGGGATGACGATCCTGGAATTGACCAAGATCGCCAAGGATCTCAGCGTCAACGGGATCTCGGGTCTCAAGAAACAGGATCTCATTTTCAAGATCCTCCAGGGCCAGGCGGAGCGGGAAGGGAATATGTTCGGCGAGGGGGTCCTGGAGATTCTTACCGAGGGATTCGGTTTCCTGCGCAGCCCGAACTACAACTATCTGCCGGGCCCGGACGACATTTACGTGTCTCCCAGCCAGATCCGGCGCTTCGACCTCCGCACGGGCGACACCGTCAGCGGCCAGATCCGCCCGCCCAAAGAGGGAGAGCGCTACTTTGCGCTGCTGAAGGTGGAAGCCGACAACATGGAGAATCCTGATGAGGCAAAGGTCAAGATCCTGTTCGACAACCTGACGCCGATCTACGCGAACCAGCGCTACCGGCTGGAGACCGATCCGCAGGAAGTTTCCACGCGGATCCTCGACCTTTTGGCTCCCATCGGCAAGGGCCAGCGCGGCCTGATCGTGGCACCTCCCTACAGCGGCAAGACGATCCTCCTGCAGAAGGTAGCCAATGCGATCATGCGCAACTATCCGGAAGCGGTCCTCATTGTTTTGTTGATTGATGAGCGCCCCGAAGAGGTGACCGACATGCAGCGGTCGGTCCGTGGAGAGGTGGTTTCCTCCACATTTGACGAGCCGGCCGAGCGGCATATCCAGGTGGCCGAGATCGTTCTGGAAAAGGCCAAGCGGCTGGTCGAGCACAAGAAGGACGTGATCGTTCTGCTGGACTCCATCACGCGGCTTGCCCGTGCCTACAACACGGTGGCTCCGCACAGCGGCCGCATTTTGACCGGCGGCGTGGATGCCACGGCGCTTCACAAGCCCAAGCGGTTTTTCGGCGCCGCCCGCGGCATCGAAGAGGGAGGATCGCTCACGATCATCGCCACCGCGCTGATCGACACCGGCAGCCGCATGGACGAGGTGATCTTCGAGGAATTCAAAGGGACCGGCAACATGGAAATCACGCTGGACCGGAACCTGTTCCAGAAACGGATTTATCCGGCGCTGGACATTCAGCGCTGCAACACCCGCCGCGAAGAACTGCTGCTGGATCCGGATGAGCTGAAGAAGGTCTGGCTGCTCCGGAAGGTGCTCCGGGAGCTCAGTCCCGATGAGGCGATGGAGCTTTTGATCGATCGTCTCTCCAAGACCAAGACCAACGCCGAGTTCCTGATCAGCATGAACCCGGCGGAGAAAAGTTAAGAGTTTATAGTCTATAGGAGAAAAATCTTCGATGAAAAAGGGCATTCACCCCGAGTACAAAACAGCGATGGTTTCCTGCGCCTGCGGGTCGGTCTTCAAAACCCGATCCACCAAGGGAGACATCCGCATCGCCATCTGTTCAAACTGCCATCCGTTCTACACCGGCCGGCAGAAGTTTATCGATACCGCGGGGCGGGTCGAGCGGTTCCGAAAGAAGTTCGGCAAAAAAAAGGATGCCTGATGCCCTTCAGGACCGCCTTCGGCGGTTCGAAGAGCTGGAGCGTCTTTTGACCGACCCCGCGGTGTTGGGTGATCCGCGGCAGGTTCGGACCTATGCCAAGGAACACGCACAGTTGAAGCCCTTGGTGGAGACCGCGCGGCAGATGGAGCGTGTCCGTTCGCAGATCCTTCAGGCCCGGGAAGTCCTCAAATCTCCGGATACTCAGTCCGAGTTGGCCGATCTGGCCCGCGGGGAGCTGGAGGAATTGACGGGCGAGGAGTCCCGGCTTCAGCGGGAGATCGAGGGTTTCCTCTTGGGGCAGGATCCAGAAGGAGACCGCAACGTCATCTTGGAGATTCGAGCCGGCACCGGCGGCGCGGAGGCCTCTCTATTTTCCGCCGACCTTTACCGGATGTACACCCGCTACGCGGCGCGCCAGTCCTGGACGGTGGAAAGCTTGAGCAGCAGCTCCACCGAAGCGGGCGGGTTCAAGGAAATCATCTTTGGGATTGAAGGGGATGGCGTTTACCGCCGCATGAAATTCGAAAGCGGCGTCCATCGCGTCCAACGCGTACCGGAAACCGAAGCCTCGGGCCGGATCCACACCTCCACCGCGACGGTCGCTGTTTTGCCTCAAGCCGAGGAGGTGGAGGTGGAGGTGGACCCCAAGGATCTTCGGATCGATGTTTACCGTTCCAGCGGGCCCGGCGGGCAGGGGGTCAACACCACCGATTCCGCGGTCCGCATCACCCATCTGCCGACCGGGATCGTCGTGACCTGCCAGGATGAACGCTCGCAGATGAAGAACAAGGCCAAGGCGATGAAGGTGCTTCGCGCCCGTCTCCTGGAGGCCAAGGAGGAACAGCAGATGAGCCGGCGCCTGCAGGAGCGGCGTGCGCAGATCGGTACCGGCGATCGGTCGGAGAAAATCCGAACCTACAACTTTCCAGACCGGCGGATCACTGACCACCGGATCGGCTTCACCTCGCATCAGCTGGAAGCGGTGTTGGAGGGCAGTCTGGATGAGCTGATCCATCCGCTGCTGGAGGCCGAGCGCAAGGCCCGTCTCGGAGCTCGGGGATGAACACCGCTTCGGCCGTCGGGACGGGTCCGGGGTTCACGAACGCTTGGTCAGCGGCCGGACTCCGCGACGGGGTTGCCCGGTGCGGCACCTCCGCAGGCCGGCTGCCTTGAATACGCTCTCAGAGACCGGCCGAGGACTAAGAGAGTCCCGAATCAGCGGGACGAACGGTGCCAAACCGGGCACTCCGGAGCGGAGGACGAGACGCCGCCCGGCAGAGTGGCTTTTGCAGGCGGTGCAGACCCTTGAAGCGGCGGGGATTGAGAGACCGCGATGGGTGGCGGAACAATTGTTGGCGCGACGGCTGGGGCAGACACCGATGGCCATGCTGTTGGAGCCGGTGATTCCGACCGAAGAGCAGAAAATCCAATTTCTGGCCGGCGTCGCCGCTTGCGCGGCCGGGATGCCGATGCAGTACATCCTTGGTTCCGCGGCTTTCTACGGCCGGGAATTCGAGGTCGGTCCCGGCGTTTTTATTCCGCGGCCGGAAACCGAAATACTGGTTGAAACCGCGCTCGCCGTCATTCCTCCAGCTCGGCGAGTTCTGGATGTTGGGACCGGTTCAGGGGCAATCGGGATCACGCTGGCGTTGGAACGGCCCGATATCCAGATGACAGCCACCGAACGGTCGGAAATCGCCCTTCTCTATGCGCGGCGCAACGCGCGGCGGCTGGGCGCTTCCGTGGAGTTCAAGCGGTCGGATCTGGCTGCATCGGTTCCAGCCGGCTCGGTCGATCTGCTGGCGGCGAACCTTCCTTATCTGGATGCGGCGCAGGCGACGGATTGGCCGGTTCAACTTCATTGGGAGCCGTGGCTGGCGCAGGACGGAGGGGAGAAGGGGCTCGCAGTCATCCGGCGCTTCATGAGAGAGGCATCCGCTTGCTTGGCTCCGGAAGGGCGGATGATTCTGGAAGCCGGAGACGGCCAGCCATCCGAGATCGGCCGTTTCGCGTCCGCGTTCGGTTTGAAATCGGAACAGAGGGTCTCCGATCTCGCCGGCAAAGAACGAGTGATCGTACTCAAAAAGGATTCGTCATGGAAACACTGATCATCCGCGGCGGAAAGAGTTTAAAAGGCAAGGTCGCCGTCTCCGGTTCCAAGAACGCGACGCTTCCGATTTTGGCGGCGTGCCTGTTGACCGACGAACTGTGCGTTCTGGAGGGGGTTCCAAACCTTCGGGACGTGACCACGATGATCAGGATCCTTCGGAACCTGGGCGTCAAAGCGGCCCACGAGGGGGGGAGGATCCTTTTGGATCCGGGCGGATACGCTGGAACCGAGGCGCCGTACAAGCTGGTCTCCACGATGCGGGCCTCCTTTTGCGTGCTGGGACCGCTGGTGGCCAAAAAGAAACAGGCCAAGGTTTCTCTGCCGGGCGGCTGCGTCATCGGTCCGCGTCCGGTCGATATCCATCTCAAAGGATTGCGGGCGCTGGGAACGCGGATTCAGGTGGAAGGCGGGTACGTTCTGGCCAAAAGCCGTGAACTGCGGGGCACCCCGATTTACCTCGGCGGATCCTTCGGTTCGTCGGTACTGGGAACGGCCAATGTGTTGATGGCCGCCTGCCTGGCGAAGGGTACCACCGTGATCGAGAACGCCGCCTGCGAGCC
>CAZKNC010000051.1:6859-7670 GCA_964553935.1 uncultured Planctomycetia bacterium
GGCTTGACCGAGGTCGTCGTCGCGCAGGCCGACGCGCCACCGCCGTATGCCCACACGGTTCGGTTCGTCGGCCTGGAAGGTAATGCGACGCCGCTCACGGCCACAAGTAGCCTGACTGGCGGGACGCCGGTCATCACGATCCACGGGGTGCGCCGGCTCAACGGCTTCACGCACCGGGTAATCCCGGACCGGATCGAGGCCGGCACGCTGCTGTTGGCCGCCGCCGTGACCGGGGGAGAGTTCACCGTCACCGGTGCTCGCGCGGATCACTTGGGAGCCGTTCTCGACAAGCTGAAGGAAGCGGGCGTCCAGGTTGTCGCGCGGGAGGGCGGCCTGCAGGTGCGGATGGGCCGGCGTTTGAAGCCGGTCGATATGACGACTCTGCCGTATCCCGGTTTTCCGACCGATATGCAGGCGCAGATGATGGCGCTGCTGTCCCAGGCGCCGGGCATCAGCGTGATCACCGAAAAAATCTATCCGGACCGGTTCATGCACGTGGCGGAGTTGGGCCGGATGGGCGCTCAGATCAAGCTGGAGGGAGCCAGCGCCATCATCCAAGGAGTCTCCCGCTTGAGCGGGGCTCCGGTGATGGCGTCGGATTTGCGGGCGTCCGCGGCGCTGGTGCTGGCGGGGCTGGCGGCCCGAGGGGTCAGTGAAGTATCGCGCTTGTATCACCTGGATCGGGGGTATGATCGTCTGGATCAGAAACTGATCAAGCTTGGCGCCGAGATGCGGCGCGACCAGCGGGTGTTGGGCGCGAAGGAGAGGGAGTAGAGGTAGTGGTCCACCCCCGTCCCGTCGGGGAACCAGG
>CAZKNC010000051.1:7680-8340 GCA_964553935.1 uncultured Planctomycetia bacterium
CGCCGAGATGCGGCGCGAAAAAACGGAATAACTAAGGAGAAAAGATGGCAGAGGTCATGATTCGTTTGAAGCGGATCGGCGGAAAGAAACAGCCGCACAACCGCGTGGTGGTCATTGCCAAGGACCGTTCTCGAAACGGGCGGGCGATCGAGGAATTGGGTTACTACGATTCGACCAAAAACCCTCCGGTGATTCATGTGAATGTGGAGCGGGCGAAGTTCTGGATCGGAAAGGGTGCTACCCCCAGTCCGACCGTCAAGCAGCTGCTGAAGAAGGCAGCCGTCGCGAAGTAACTTCAACCGTTCCCGCTGTGCGAATCGACGTTTTAACGATTTTTCCGAAGATGTTTGCTCCTGTCCTGGAATTTTCCATCCTGGCGCGCGCGGCCGCCAAGGGTATTGTCCGCGCGCGGGTCAACGATCTTCGGGATTGGTCCAAAGACAAACACCGCAAAGTGGACGATCGTCCCTACGGCGGCGGGCCGGGGATGGTGATGCGCCCGGAGCCATTTTTCGACGCGGTGGAAGAATTAAAAAAATCAGGAGGCGGGAGACGGGAGATTCCGTGGGTCATCCTGCTGTCTCCGCGCGGGGAGAAGCTGACGCAAAAGCTCGCGGTCAAGCTTTCAAAAAAGCCCTGGCTGATTCTTTTGTGCGGCCA
>CAZKNC010000052.1:0-8307 GCA_964553935.1 uncultured Planctomycetia bacterium
AAAGCTCCGGCCGGCCTCAAACTTAGTCTGGAATTTCGAATCGATCGCGTAGACATACGGCAGGGTGATCGCCTCCGCATTCGCGGAGCGTTCTTTCCGGAGCCGTCCCACGGCAACCAGCAGCAGCCCGCCGGCAATGGCCGCGTATCGGCGTGCCCGTTCCGCCCATTGACCGCACGCATGAACCGCTTCCGACCACCCCGCGGCCATGCGAGGCATCCGCGCATCCCCTAAAGGGGGGATGCCCTGCTGAGCGCACCAATCCCTCAGCAGCCGATCCCAGGACCGATAAGAATCCGGGACAAAATGGACGTGCGAATCCGGGTGGGTTTCCGTATGCCGTTCCAGATAGAGGCGGCAGAAGAAATACCGGGAAAGACTCTCCGTCAACGAGTGCTTGAAGGGAGCGGAAACCTCCTCGGAACCGTAAAGGACCGCCAGACGCCGAACCAGCGGATGATCGGAAAAACGGGGATAGAGGGCTTCGGCCGCATCGATGGCCAGCCCATCCGCCCGGGAATTGATGTGCACGTAGACCCGCTCTACTTTCCCGTCGAAGAGCAGACGCCGCAGCCAGGGAATCGTCTTCAACCGGTAGCTGAAATCAAAAACCCGGACTTTCCATCCTCGGGCCAGATAGGCAGCCACCAGCGGACGGTGCCCATTCGTGAGGGTTTCGAAGAAAACCTCAGACAACGGGCTTGAACTCCTTTCCCAACAAACCAAGCCGAATGTAATCCAGATAAGCCCCTTCCAGGTAAAACTCCTCCCGGCTCCGCCCCTCCACCTTGAACCCGAGCTTTTCCAGCGCCTTCTGGCTGCCGTCGTGGCCGGCCACCACCGTGGCAATCAGCTTGTGCAGGTTCAGCGCGTCAAACGCGTGCCGAATCAGCAGAGACCAGGCCTCGCTGGCGTACCCCTTGCCCCAGAATTCCTTGCGCCCAATCACGAGCCCCGTGTCGGCCGTTCGATGGATCCAGTTGATGTGGTTCAGCGCCGCGTTGCCGATGTGGAGATCGGTCTTCCGGTCCGCGATCGCCAGAATGAGATTAGCCGTCGAATTCCGAAAACGCTCCTCCACAGAAGCCCGGATCCCTTCCCGGCTGATCGGAAATTTCCCCATCCCCAGATACCGGGTGACCTCTTGATCGTTGAACCAGCCGACGTAGTCGTCATTGACGTCCGACTCTTCCAGCGGCCGGAGGTAGCATCTCTTGCCGATGAGGAAAGGCGTCTTCATAGATGCTCCCACCGCAGGTATTCGCCCGATTGCAAAGAAATTTTCAGCACCGAACCCACTACCGCCTCCAGCTCATAGGGAAAGACACCGTCACGGGGTGCCGGCCGAAGGGCCTGCAAATCCGCTCGGGTTAAACGGGTGCCGGCTGCCAGGTCGCGGATCGCGCGAAGGCAGCGGCGCTGGATCACAACCGTTTCCTGCTCATTGGGGGCTACAACCTTCTCGCTGCCGCCGAGAGCTCGTTCCAATTCCCGGGTCCGGTCCACCATTTCCCGCCAGGTTTTCGGATCCATGGAAAAAGGGTGGTCCGGCCCTTCCCGACCGGTATCGTCGGTGAAATGTTTTTCCACCACGCGAGCGCCCAACGCCACGGCGCCCAGCACCGCCGAGTGACCCGGCGTGTGATCGGAAAGCCCCGGCACCACGTCCGGAAATCGATCTCGGAACGTCCTCAGAACGTTGAGATGCAGATGGTTGAAGTTTTCCACGCTGCCGGTGTAGTTGGTGTTGCACTGCATCAGAACGATCTCGCGGGTTCCCTGCCGAAGGATTTTCACGGCCCGCTCGACGTCTTCCTGAGAGGAGGCGCCGGTCGCCAGCAGAACCGGCTGCCCGTAGCCGGACACCTTCTGAAGCATTTCGGTCCAGGTGATGTCTCCGGAACCGATTTTCCAAACCGACACGTATGGGGCCAGCATCTCCACCGTGTCCAAATCATAGGGTGCCGAAAAATATTCGATCCCCGCCTCGTCGCAGGTTTTTTTAAGTTCCGGCGTCCATTCCCACGGCAGTGAAGCGGCCTGGTAGACCTCAAAAACCGATTTTTTCCATTTCGCTTGATGCGACAGCTGGCCGCGCATGGATTCGAATCCGGTCCGGCTCACGATGTGGGGCGCCCGAAAATTCTGGAACTTCGCCGCGTCCGCGCCGGCCTCTTTCGCCAGCCGGATCAGCTGTTTCGCCCGTTCCAGCTGCCCATCATGGGTGGCCGAGATGTCGGCCACGAAATAAGTGGGGTGTTTTTCGCCGACCCAACGGGGTCCGATTTTAAACTGAAGCATGCATGAGTTCTCCGTAAGCTTCCGTCAGCCGGCTGAAGTTTCTCCGCCAATCCGCTCCTTCGCGGACTCTTCGCCGGTTCTGCTCCGCCATCCGCAATCGGGCATCTTTTTCCAGTTTCAGGGCGTCGGCGATCGTGGCGGCCAGCCGGGAAGCATCTCCGGCCGGGGTCAGCCAGCCGTTCACGCCCGGCGCCACCCACTCCCGGTTTCCCGGCTCATCGGTGGTGATGACCGGAAGCCCGGAAGCCATCGCTTCCAACAACGTCACCGAGGTCCCGTCGCTGAACGAGGCGCTCACGTACAAATCGGCTTCCTGGAAATAAGCGGGTAACAGGTCCTCCTGAACTTGGCCGGCCAGATGGACCCGGTCTTTCAAACCGGATGTCCGGAGATCTTCTTCTATTCGGGACCGCAGCGATCCGTCCCCGAGCATCAGCACGCGCAGATCCGGCTGCTGAGGGAGGATCCGGCGCAAGGCCTCCAGCAGGACCAGCGCTCCATGGCTTTGTTCCAACGAACGAGCGCTGATTAAGATCCGGCATCCGCTCCAACCCATTTTTTCCCGGAGGCCCAAAAAAGGAACCTGCCCGTTAAAACGGTCCAGATCCACTCCATAAGGGAATGCGACCACCCGCTCGGGCGAAAGCCCCGATAGAGCCGTCATCCGATCGGAAACCGCCCGGCAGTCGGCCAAAACCCGGTGTGCCCTGTCCAGCGTGAAGCGGGTAATCCACGCCAGCGACCGGCTGCGATCCGGCATCACCAGGATGTCCGAACCCCAGGACATGGCGATTAAAGGCCGGCAGCCGGCCAGCGCCGCGAAAAAAGCCCCGCTTTGAATCGGTCCCGCGTGGACCAGATCCGGACGAATCTTCGCCAAATGTCCGCGCAATCGAGGCACCGCGAAAAACGCGTCCACGAAAGGTCCGTGAGAACGCCCTTCCCTTAACGAAGGCAGCGCTGTAACTCCGGCCGGCAGCGGACGCATCTCATACCGGGTTTTATTCCGGGCGCACGGAAGGAACCAGACCGTATGGCCCGATTCGCTCAAGCGTTCCATGAAACGCCGGTCATGCGGGCTGTACCCCTGAGAGATGTAGAGGACCTTGGCCATTTATGCCTGACGAAAAACCGGCTGCACCGGTTTCCCCTCCAGTTTTTGCTCCAGGTTTCCTCCCTGAAGGGCCCCTGCCAGACCTTCCAGCGCGGAACGGTAAACCCGGAGAACCTGATCGATCTCCTGCTCACCGTGACTCACGCTGGGCAAATGGACTCCGGTAAACAAGACCCCTCGCTTGAAACATTCCTGCTGAAAAAAACTTTTGAGCGCAAGGGATTCCGCTTCGTTCTTTCCGCGGAACTGGACGACGGTCCGAGGCGGGAATCCCACGCATTCGACCGTCTGCTGAAGTTTGAAGAAACGGGCCAGCACGTTCAACCCATCCTTCAGCCGCTGGCCCTGGCTCCAGAGATGGGCCACCCCGCTGCCGCGGATTTTTTCCAGCGTCACTTGGGCCGCGGCGAGTGCCACGGCCTCGCCGCCGAACGTGAACGAGAAGAAAACCTCCTCGAGCCCCCGCATGATTTCCCTGCGGCCCACCAGGGCCGAAAGGGGGAAACCGTTGGCCATCGATTTTCCAAAACAGGCCAGATCCGGCACCACGCCGAAATGGCCTCCGGCGCCGCCCAATCCGAACCGCACGCCGCTCAACACTTCGTCAAAGATCAACAGCGCCCCTTCCCGCCGGCAGAGTTCCCGAACCCCCTGGAGGAAACCGGGGTTCGGTTCCACCACACCCACCGGCTCCATGATGACCGCGGCCACGCGTTCCTTGTTTTGTTCGAACAGCGACTGCAGCTGGTCCAAGCGGTTGTATTCAAAAGGACTCGTGAGCTTCCGGACCGCTTCCGGCACTCCGCGGTTCCGGGTCGTGGTGCCGATGAACCAGTCCTGCCAGCCATGATATCCGCAGCAGAGAATGACCTCCCGGCCCGTATGGGCCCGGGCCAGCCGCACCGCGCCGGAGGTGACGTGCGATCCGTTCTCGCCGAACCGCACCATTTCCGCGCCGGCGACCCGCGCGCGCAGCATCTCGGAAACCTCAACCTCCAGCGTATGAGGAAGAGAGAAAACAATCCCATCCTGCATCTGCCGCTGAGCCGCTTCCTGCACATCGGGATCGTCGTATCCGAGGATCACGGCTCCCAGCGCCATCGTACAGTCCAGATATTCGTTGCCGTCCACGTCCCATAAGCGGCAGCCCTTCGCGCGGGACACGAACGACGGGGCGACTCCCTGGATGAACTGGGAAGGGCCCTTGCTGAAGGTCTGCGCCAACCCCGGGATCAACCCCTCGGCCCGTTCACGGAACGCCCGGCTTCGCTGAAGAGCGCGGGTTTGCGGGGACACCGCCGGATCCCGCGCGATGGAAAGGAAATAACCCTCGTTCACGATCGATCCTTTGTTGGAGCCGGCCCATTCGGGAGATGCTTTCACCAGCGCCAGGATCTCTTCCAGGCTAAATGAGGATTTCCCGATCCTCTGATAGACCGACCGGACGAATTCCAAATCTTGTTCGTTGTCCACCGACCATTTGCAGCCGGAATAATCTTCCGGGGCCTCCACGCTGGCGGTCCGGAATTTTCCGGACGTCTTCATATACAGCGTGACATGCTCCCGTTCCGAAGGCCGCCGGGCTTCCCGATGCGACCGTTCCAGCGCCTCAAAAGAAAAGACCTCGACGTCCATCCCGTCCGGGAACCGGCCCCCCTGCGTGTTGCTGGCATAGTCCACCCTGCCGGCCCGATAGGCGTCGACCACGCGGTCAATCACGCGGGGGTCGATCAAGGGACAGTCGGGGGTCACGCGGACAACCTCGGTCACCTTGAATTGGGCGGCGGCCTGAAAGATGCGGTCCAGCACATCGGTTTCACTGCCCCGGTAGCAGCGCAGGCCTTTTTCTTTCGCGAACCGTTCGATCGCATCGTCCTGGGATTCGACGGTCGTCGCGATCACCACTTCCTGGATGGCTCGGGAACCGCGGACCCGGTCGATGAACCGCTCCAGCATCGGCCGGCCCTCGATATCGGCCAGCGTCTTGCCGGGAAACCGGGAGGAACCCATCCTCGCTTGGATCACGGCCGCCAGCATCGTCAGCTTCGAATCCGGACCGCCTGATGGGTCCGAATCGACTCCTCCAACGCCGCGGCGACGCGGACCACTTCCATGCCGGCCTCCGCGTCGACCTCTGCCGGGCGTCCTTCTTCGGCACGGCTCAAGAAATCCCGCAGTTCATCGATGTAAGTCTCCAACGGGTCTCCTTGAACTAGCACTTCTTCATAGACCTGACCGCCGGGCCCGCAAAGCGATAACCGGCCCAAGCTGGTGTCGGCCCGTCCCCCGGCGCATTCCCAGCGCAGCGCCGCATCTTCTCCAACCAGGAAAAAAGTCCGGGTGTAAGTCGGCTGCAGGCAGTCCATGCTCAACGAAACAATGGCCCCCGACTCCATGGTCAGGAGCCCTTTGACCGCGTCCATCCCGCGAATTTCCAGGAGGCTGGATTTGGCCGCCATGGCCATCGCTTCCACCGCGCGTCCAAAAAAGAACAGGGCCAAATCGATTTCATGGGAGGAATCCAGCAGCAATCCGCCGCCCAGCTCAGCCCGCGCCATGTAGCTGGAGCGATAATCCCGGTCCTTCCACCACTTGCCCAGATAAAGGCCGAACTCCATGTGCGCGGTCAGAATGCGGCCGATCCGTCCGCTTTGAACCAACGCATGCGCGGCCCGGACGGCGGGGTGATATCGAAGATTATAGCCGACCTGCACGACCCGCCCGTCCGAAGCGGCCAGCCGGCACAAACCTTCCCCTTCCAACGGGGTCGTGCAGAGCGGTTTTTCGATGAAGACGTGCGCGCCCGCCTCCAAGGCCTGAGAGGCCATCGCCACATGCGTGGAGGCGGGCGTGCAGACCAGCACGACGTCCGGACGCCGTTCCAGAGCTTCCACGGGATTAGCGGTGACCCAAATCCCCCGTTCCCGGACCGCACGGCAGGCAGCCGCATCCGGATCCGCCGCGTCGATCTGCGAAACACCCAGCCGCCGAAGATGATCGATGTGGCGAAGCCCGATGGAACCGCAGCCTAAAACAAGCGCTTTCACAGATCCGCGTGCGTCGCGCCGCGCACGGCGGGTTTCTGAAGCGGTTGCGTCTCACCCGTATGGGGGTGCCGTACCGTATTCTGCGCGCCCAGTTCATTGATGGCCCACCAGGACAGATCCACCACCTCCTGGTCCGGAAGATCACTGAAGTTGGTCCGGACCGATTCCCCCTGTTCACCCAACCGGACCAGATATTCTTCAATCATGTCTTCGTTGGCCGGCCCCGGTTTTCCGGTTACGGCCTTGGTGATCAAGCCCTTTTCGAGCGCCAGCTGCCAGAACGTCGTGGCCGGGTAAGCCGTAGTGAAGAAGAACACCTCCGGCCGGAGGCCCACCTTCCGGCAGAATTCCACGGTCTCCTTCACGGTCTGCGGAGACTCCCCGGGCGAACCGATCATAAACGAGCAATCGGCGTAGCCCATGATCCGCTGGGTCTCCTGGATCGCGATCACCATCTTTTCCACGGTCTGGCCGCTCTTATCGATTGATTTGAGGATCGTGGGGCTGGCCGATTCCACGCCGTAGCCGGCCTGGCGCATGCCAACTTCATAGGCCTGCTCCAGCATGTGGGGGCGCCCTTCCTTCTTGGCCCGGATCACGTCATCGGCCACGATGTTGGTCCGGCAGGTCCCTCCCCAGAGCACTTCGAATCCGGTCGTCCGCCGGCGCTCGCGCAGTTCCCCGCAGAACTCCAGCGCCCAGCGATAATCGGTCATCATCAGGTCATCCAGGAAATGGATGTAGGTCAGCCCGTAACGCTGCTTCACAAAGACCATCTCATCCACGACGTCTTTAGGGCTTCGGAGGCGGTACTGCTTGCTGAGGTAAGCGGCATAGCAGTAGTCGCAGGCGGTCGCCGCGTAGGGACAGCCGCGCGAAGCAATCATCGATTCGCAGTATTTTCCTTCATCGATCGGCGCGCCGTTGATCCACTTGGTCTTCCAGTTGAGGAGGCCGACCGGGTTGAGTTTATAGACCTCATCCAGCGGCCACGGTTTCCGGTACGGCCACGGCAGCGCGTCCAACCCCAAATGCCGGTTCTTGACCGAAGGTCTCAGGCCGTTGTCCCGGTACGCCCATTCGCCGGGCCGGATCGGAGTGCGGTAAGCCACCCCCTTCAATCCCTCCAGAGGGGCGCCGGTTTCCAGCCGGTGCAGAAGCTCCGAGAATGTGACCTCGCCCTCTTCCTGGATCACCGCGTCCACGCCAGCCCGCTTGACCATGAACACCGGCAGCGAGGAGCCGACGCCGCCGCCCATCACGATAAAGACGTCCGGATAAACCGAGCGGCAAAGCCGGACGATCCGGCGGATGTGGCTGAACTGCGTCACAATCCCGCCGACGCCGATCACATCCGGCTTGAACTTCGCGAGCTTGGCCAGGACCCGCTCATCAATCCAGCGGCCCAGCTCCTCCGGGGTCATCTTCATCGGCTGTCTGCGCTCGGCGTTCAAGTCCAGGATTTCCAGCGCGTGGCCGTCCATGATCGCCACCGAGCCCACGTATCCATGCCCGATCGGCATGATGTTGGGATAAGACCACTCCCGGATCGGAGCGTTGATCATGAGGATCTTCAGCCCTTCTTCGCGGGGCGTGAACTGCGCCACGGAATCTTCGGTGGTCAGGCGAGGCCCATGAAGACCCAGCGTCTCTCCGTCCCGGAAGCGCTGATAGAATTTTTGCGGAGCGGCTTCAGGCATTCTTGCCCGCTTCCTCCAAAACCCCATCGAGATGGCTGACCAGCTTCAATAATTCCTCCTTGGTCAGCCATTGCGCGTTGGAATCGCTGGTGTAAGAAAAATCGGGCGCCACCGGTTTCCCTTCCTTCCAATTGGAGTTCGGGTG
>CAZKNC010000053.1:0-725 GCA_964553935.1 uncultured Planctomycetia bacterium
GGAATCGTCTGCAGGCCCGCCAGGAACAGGACCATGTAATAGCCGAAACTGGCCCAGACATTCATCGCCATGATCGAGAACAGCGCCCATTGCGTATTCAGCAGCCAAGGGGGGTTGGGCGCGGGCAGATGCAGGGCCTGCAGGGACCGGTTGATCAAACCGTCCTGCGCGTACAGATAGGTGAAAATCGTCGCGATCACGATCACCGAGGTGGCGACCGGAAGGAACATGCCGGCCTGATACAGCCGCTTAAACGGGATCTTGGTGTTGATGAGCACCGCCGCGAACAGGGCCAGCGCCATCGTCGGCGGGATCGACCCGGCCGCGAAAATCAAGGTGTGCCAAAGCGCCCTCAAAAAATCCGGCTCCTGACAAACCTCCCAGAAATTCCTCAAGCCCACGAAAGCGAATTTGGAGGTCAGCAGGTTGTAGCGGGAGAAGCTGAGGACGAAGGAATGGACGAGCGGAATCAGCATGAAGGCCAGCATGGTGATGACCCAGGGAGAAACGAAGATCGCGCTGAGCCATAGATTGTGCGGATGGATCGCCGAGGCCGGTTTGGCCTTCCGCCGCTGTTTCCGCACCCAAACACCCCCCCACGTCAGCGCCGTCAGCAGCTCGCGTCCCTTGGGGTTGCGCAAATCGACCGCGATCGATCGTTTGCCCTTGTTGAGTCCGTCCCAATAGATCGAGCGGCCGTCCCTGGTGATCGACCAGCGGTCGCT
>CAZKNC010000053.1:735-8112 GCA_964553935.1 uncultured Planctomycetia bacterium
AAACACCCCCCCACGTCGGCGCCGTCAGCAGCAGCAGAAATCCTCCGAAAACAAGCGTGTCGCTGAAGCGGCCTTTCTCTTCCGGCGCCTGAATGACCTTGTTCACATCGAGCGCGGCCGCCCGCAAAGCGGTTTCAGGATCCTGGTCGTTGAGAATCACTTCTTCGATGGCGCGCGTAATCCGCTCCTGAATCTGAACCCAGGCCGGATGAGGCGGCGGGGCGACCGCGTGCTGGACTTGCCGGAAAACGAGCTGCTGCTCGGGGCGAGTCTGGTAATACGGATGATTCATAGCGGATCGAGCCGTGGGAACGATGTTCCTCTGCGCCTCCACCACGGCCATCGCCTGCTCCTCCTGGATCAGGAACCGCGCCAGCTTGAGCGCGGCCTCCTGGTGCTTGGAGCGGCGGACGACCACCAGCATCTCGCCGCCGGCGAAGGAGGCGGGCGTGCCCACACCTTTCGCCGGCTGGGGCACGAGCCCCACACCGTAGTTGAGCGTCGGATTCATCCGGGGGATGACGGCGAAGTTCCAGGAACCGGAGATCTGGATGCCGATCCGTCCCTCAGCGAACAGCTGGTTGACCTGGGGTTGGCGCTCCACCAGCGAATACGGTTTAAGAGACTGGTAGAATTTCATGGCTTCGACCATCGGCGGCTGGTCCAGCAGAGAGCGGGTCCATTCCTCGTTCAGGATCTGGGCGCCGTTGCCCCAGGCAAACGGCAGGAACTCCTGCCAGGGGGCGTACGGCTCCGCGACATGGATGCCGAACCCGTAAATGTCCGGCCCAAGCGCGTCGACGGCCCGGGCGGCTTCCCGAAGCTCCTCCCACGTGGCGGGGGGATGGCTGGGATCCAGACCGGCCTGAACGAACAGATCCCGGTTGTAGAAGAGAATCCGGGTCCCCGCCAGCCATGGAACGCCGTAAATCCGGCCCTTGTAAGTGACCGGATCCCACAGCAGGTATTGATCTTTGATGGAAGCGGTCTCTTCAGTGATGTCCTGAAGAACGCCGGAAGCAGCGAACTGGGGAACCCAATCGGTGCCCAGCTCCACCAGGTCGGGAGCGTTGCCGGCCGCGAGGGAGGTGATGATCTTGTCCAGACCGAAATCCCAGGAGAGCTGCTGGAAACGGACTTTGATCCCGGGATGCTGGCGCTCGAACTTGTCCAGCAGAGAACGCATCAGCTCTTCCCCAACCGACAGCTCCCAGAATTCCAAGGTAACCACCGGCTCCGCCGCCCGGACGGGCTGAACCGAATAAAGGCTTCCGGACAGCAGAAAAGCGGAGAAAATCAGCGTGCGGAACGCTTTCATGGAAGCCCAATCCTACCATATAATGTCCTCCATGGCCAAACCGCTGTTGATTGCCTGTGACTTTGACGGAACCCTCACTCAGCAGGACACCCTCGTCGAGATCCTGAACCGGTACGGCTCGCCCCGCTGGACCGATATTCAGAAAGAAGTCGTGGAAGGCCGGATCACCATCCGGGAGGGCCTGCAGTCGGAAATGGGGTCCGTGAGAGCCACTCCGAAAGAGCTTCAGGAGCTCTTATCTTCCCGAATCGAGCTGGATCCGGCCTTTCCCGGGTTCCTCCAAACCATGCGCGGAAAAGGGGTGCCCGTTGTGGTCCTGACCGGCGGGTTCGACTTCTGCGTGGAAACGGTTTTGCGCGGCGCCGGGCTGTGGCCGGTTCCTTTTCTGGCCAATCGGCTGATTCCTTTAAAAGGTTCCTGGCAGGTCGACTTTCCCTACCCTTCCGCGCGCTGCGGGGCTTGCGGACACTGCAAGGGAGACCCCATCCGGGAATGGATTTCACGGGGCTACACGACGGTTTTCGTGGGCAACGGCGTGACCGATCGGTGCGCGGCCCAAAACGCCACACTGACCTTCGCCAAGGACGAGCTGGACAGCTGGTGCAGAAGCCAGGGAATTCCGGCGGTCGGTTATCAAACATTCGCGGACGTGCAAAAGGAACTGGAGAAACGAGCATGGATTTAAGACAGTTTGTAGTTCGTAGTTCATGGTTCGTAGTCTTTATCTACTCTCTACTTTCTACAAACTACGAACCGCTCTTCGCGACGGTCCAGCAGGAGGTCTACATCACCGGTCATGTCCAGCCCTTCGGCGGCTACCAGGCGACCGAAGCGGTGGCGTTCGAGATTAAGGAACCGGGCAAACAGGAGATCGGCCGCATCGTGGTGGACGGCTTGTACAACGGGGCCTATCCCTGGGTGATGCGGGCCTACACCGACAACCTCAATTTCTCCGGCGTGGGCGGAGCCGTCCGGTCCCCCGGCCCGGCCGGCCTGGTCTCTCGTGACGAGCAGTTCCTGATTCCGGTTTTCCTGAACTGCCCCAACTTCGGCCCCGAGGAATGGCGCCGAATTCCGGATCTCGGCGAGCCGGACTTCATCCCGTACACGCCGAATCCCGAGCCGGGCGAAGCCGCCTACACCGACTGCATCGTGATGGGCATCGATCCGCGCAACGGCTCCTGGGTGGCCGGAGCCGACGGACTGCTCTATACCGCCGACGACAATTTTATCGGCGACGTCACCGTGGAAACACCGTTTGAAATCGTCCTGCAGGCCGATGTTCCGGCTTCGGCGGTGCGCGGCCAGTACAACACCACGCTTTACCTGGAAATCGTGGCCGCGCCATGAGAAAACAGTTTGTAGTCCATAGTAAGTGGTTTATATTTTTTTACTCACTACTGACTACTCACTCCTTACTCCTCACTCCGGTCTTTGCGGTGGAGGTCGAGCCGATGCGGATCGAACAAACCATTTCCCTCAGCGAGCCCGCACAAGCGGCGCTGACCGTCACGAACCCTCTGCGCCAGCCGGTAGGCGTGCAGGTGAGCGCCGGTCCCTACCGCGCCTTTCAAGCCGATCAGAAAATCCTCTCCGCGGAGCGCTGGCTTCATTTTGAGCCGGCCCGCTTCACGCTGGCCGCCGGTGCCTCCACCACGGTTCAGGTCCGGATCGAGCCCCCGCCGGCGATTGCCAATGACACCGCCGGCGAGTATCTGGCCGCGATCGTGATCGACCAGCTGCCGGCGGAAGAACCACCCGTTCATCCTGAGCAAGCCGATCACCCTTCGACAGAAGCTCAGGGGGATCGGCGCGTCGAAGGAACCGCCCGTCTTTCCATCGTCCCCCGCTTGGCTCTGCCGGTCTACCTTCAAATCAAAGGCCGGGAGAAAATCGACGTACAGCTGTCCGACGTTTCTTTGAAAATCACCCGGGAGTTGGCGCAAAACGAATCCGGGGAGCTTGCCCCGGAACTGTTTCGGATCGACACCTCTTTAAAGAACGCAGGGACGGTTCACGTGCGCTTGAACGGCACCTTCGCCCTGTTCGAAGAAAACGGACGGCTGGTGCAGTCCGGGCCTTTGGGGAAGACTCTGCCGATCCTGCCCTCTTCCACGCTGGTTCTGCCCACACTGTTCCCTCTGCCGGAACCGGGCCGCTATAAGCTGGCCCTCACCGTGGAAAACGGACCGGATCTGCTTCAAAAGGAAATCCCGTTTGAGATCACCGGCAACGGGCAGATCATAGAGAATAGAAAATAGATGCTAGACGGCAGAAAACCCGCCTTCTCTTTTCTATTCTCTACACTCTGTCTTCTATTCTCTGTCCTCTGGTTTTCTTCCCCGGCTCACGCGGCGTTCGACCTGAAAATCATCTCCGCCGCGTACAACCAGCACTTTAACCCCGGAGAGGTCGTCACCTTCACCGTCCAGGTCAAGAACAACGAAGCCACCGCCCAGTTCGCTGAAGTGGATATCTCACTCACCAACCTGAGCAACTCGGCGGAGCTGACGCTCACACCGGTGCTGACCCAGACCATTCAGCCCGGCCAACTGGCGACGCTCACCGCCAGCTACTCCACCGTCTCCGTCGGCCAAGCCCCATCGACCTCCGCCGTCGGATTCATCCACCAGGGAACCTTTACGATCGCTTTCACGCTGGTAGACGGCAACGGAGACCGAAGCGACCAGGTCCGGGGACACTTCCCCCTCCACGTTGGCAGCGAAACGGAATCGATCCGGGTCTTTCCCGAACTGATCCACCTGGGAACCGTTCCGGCGGGACGATTCCTGCATCCGACGCCGATCGAAGTGACCTGGAGCTTTTTCCGCTTCAACCAGCTCCGTCTTGACCAGCCGTTCGTGATCCGGCTCTACACGGACAACGCGACCCGCTACGTGGGCGTGCCGGGATCTCTTCGCCGAGGGTCACCCGGAGGACTTGTTTCGGCCAACGGCCGCTACACCATCCCGGTGAAGTTCTGGAGCTTGAACGCCGGACCGGATCTCCAGGAAACCGGCTGGGACAGCCCGATCGCCGGTCCGCCTCCGGTCGACGACGACAACGCCTGGCTGGGCCCGCCTCTGTTAGAGGGAAGCCGGCACTTCGGAGGGGCTTCTTGGGTTCGAATCAAAGACCGGGTGGAACTGGCCGCTTCTCCGTTCGGATGGACCCGGGGCGAGGGCATCATCGGCCAGGACCCGCACGACAACCGCTACGCGAGCGACATAAACCCCACCGGCGACTTCACGCTTGCGAGCCCGTTCACCTTTTACATCGCGACGGAAGCGGGCGCCGCTGCCGTGGAAGGAACCTACACCACGACACTGGTGGTGGAGCTGTGGACTCCATGAAAAAACAGTTCGTAGTCAGTAGTAAGTGGTTTGTCATTTTCTACTCACTACTCACTACGTACTACTCACCTGCCTTTGCGGCGGAGACGCCCTCATCCGACTATGTGCTCCAAATGGCCCGCGTCGATTTCTACCTGCGCCGGCAGCAGATCCCTCAAGCGGCTGAGGAACTGGGCAGGATCTCTAAAGAGCACCATTCCGACCCTCTCTTTCAGAAATACGCCGATAAGGTGCTCTCAGAACTCTATTCGCCCGACACGAAGAAGTCGGAAGCCGCCGCTCGAGCGCCCGGTACACCTCAGGATTACCGGATGTCCCAATTGCGCGTGATCAGCCGGAAGAAGGATTCCGATAACCGATCGGACCGGACCTTGGATAACCACGGGTTCCAAGTCAACGAGCACCTGGAAGCGGATGTGGAGGGCAAGGATGGAATCCGGGCGAAGTTCATCACCGACATCGACGGCTACAAGAACGGCCATAACGACGTCCGCTACCGTACCCTGTTGGCTGATTTTTACGAAGGGCCGGCCCATTTCGCGATCGGTGACACCGCCACCTACACCACCCCTTATTTCTTAAGAGCTTCCCGGCTGCGCGGCCTGCACCTGCTGCTGCCCGGAGAGAGCAACGATTTCCAGGCGCTGGTCGGCGCCTATCCTGTCTGGCTGGAGGAACGAGACGAATACATCTACCCCCGGATGGTCTGGGGCTTGAGAGACCGCGTGCACAGCCCGGACGACCGCTTCCATTTCGGAGCGGGTCTGGTGCAAACGCGGGATTCAGGGAAGATCCGAACCGCCGACGGGGCCAACCCGCAGTCCCGCGTGGATACGGCCAACCTCCCGCGCGACAACCTGGTGTTCTCGCTGGATCAGGAACTGAAGCTCATCCCGGAAGTCTGGTACGTCAAAACCGCGCAGGCCTACAGCTACACCGACGAACGGCTGGACGACGCCCGCTTCGGCGATCCGGGCAAACTGAAAGACACCTCGTTCCGCGCCGAATCGCTTTTCATCCATCCGGCTTTCAGATCGACCACGTTCTTCGAGCGCAACGGGCCGGATTTCCGCCTGTTGACCGACCTGCCGCAGGGAGCCGTCAACAGTCCCAAGGACATCCGCGCGGATATCCTGCGGGTATCGGAAGCGCTGGATTTCCGTCCGTTCGGGCCGTTCGATCTGGACGTGGAGGGAAGCTGGGTCCGAAACAACCTGGATTCAGATGACACCATCGAGACCACGCGGCAGAGCTGGTACACAGCCGACTTAGGCATCCGGGTTCCGGACCGTTTTCCAAAACCCCGCATTCGCGGAACGCTGTTCGACACCGTTTCCTCGCCGGGCGCCGACACCCGTCCCGCGCAGACCCGAACCCTGGATCTCCGCGGAGAATTGTCCCACTATTACGAAGGGATTCACGGATCCCTGTTCACCGAATACGAGGCGGAATACCCCCAGGAGGACAAGAACCGATCCGCGGTGCTGGAACCTTCGGTCTTCTCGGCGGAGGAAAAATGGGGATTCGGCGGCCGATTGGCCGCCCCTCTGCTGGAGCGGATCCTGGTGAGCCCGCATTACACCTACCGGATCGTGGACGCCGACTTCGGCGTGCAGACGGTCGATGGCCGGACCTCGGAACTGCGCGGGAAAGACAATTACCACGAAGCGGGCCTCTCGACCTCCACCCGGCTCTGGTCGACCTCTTCGGTGGGCCTCAGCTACACCTACCTGCACGGGAAATGGGGAGACCGGATCGGAACGCGGCTGACCACGCGGGAGGATGGGCACATCGGGAGCGCGAGCTTCAGCTGGCCGTACAACCATTACACCTGGAATAAAAAGCGCCGATTCTCCGTCACGCCGATCGTCAACTACCACGTTTCGGATCTGGCCAACGATCTGGAATCCCGGCCTTTGCTGACGTCCCGATTAACGCTGGGCTGGGAAGTGTTCGACCAGTGGAAACTGGAACTGCTGGGAGAGTTCCGTCAGGACGACGACCGGGACATCGCGCAGATCAACACGCAGGAATCCCGCTTCTGGCTTCTCTGGACCTCGAAGTGGAAGTAGCGCCCCAGCGGTTGAAGTAGACCAGCTCCTCCAACGGCAGGCGCCGGCCCCACCCCGCCCGTTCCAAATCCGGAATCTCCGGGAAATGGGTCACAGTGCCCAAGCAGAGGTAAGCCACGATCTGGATGTGCGCGGGGATGCCGAAGATTTCGTACAGGTCTTCCCGCTTCAGGATGCTCACCCACCCCACTCCCACGTTTTCCGCCCGGGCCGCGAGCCACAGGTTCTGGATCGCGCAGCAGGTGCTGTAGAGGTCTGTTTCGGGCATGCTGCGGCGGCCGATCACCTCCGGCCCGAACCGGGTCGAATCGCACGTGACGATCAGGTTGACCGGGGCTTCCAGGATCCCTTCCAGCTTGAAGGAGAGGTAGCGTTCCCGCCGCGCGGGATCAAACCGCTGGGCCGCTTCCAGCCGCTCCCGTTCGAACGATTCTTTGACCCGGCGGCGGGTTTCCAGGTCTTCCACCACGATAAAGTTCCACGGCTGCATGTAGCCGACCGAACCGGCGTGATGGGCGGCCTGCAGGATGCGGGAAAGCACTTCGGAGGGAATGGGATCCGGCTTGAAAAGAGAGCGGACGTCCCGCCGGCCGAAAATCGTCTTGTAGACCGCCTCCCGTTCCTGCTCGGTAAT
>CAZKNC010000054.1:0-8026 GCA_964553935.1 uncultured Planctomycetia bacterium
ACATCAGCAGGACGCCGGTCAGCGTGAGCAGAAGGAACAGGAAGAAGCTCATCTCCCCCAAGCGCCAGGTGTACCGGTAGCGGATCGCGGCGGGCCGAACCCGGACCGGCAGAACGTGCATGAAGACGTTGGAAAGGATCATCAGCGCCCGGTTCCGGGGCGTGTCCTGATAGGTATGGCGGAAGATCGAGCGCCAGATCTGGGACATCCGGATCGTCCGGGCGATCTCGCTGAGCTTCGAGGGCTTCGGAGTGGCGTCTGCCATTAAGTCTTTAGCACCAAATAGGCGTCGGGGCGCTTCCAGTCCTTCGGATCTTTGTATCGGAACCCGACGTCCACCTGGATCTGACCATCCTCGGCCAGCGCGACCCGGCATCGCTCCAATGGACGGGGGGCCGGCCCTTCGAAATTGATTCCTCCAAATCGGAAACCGGAACCATGGCAAGGACACTTGAACTTGTTTTGTCCCGGCAGCCAGTTCGGCGTGCAGCCCAGGTGCGTGCAGCGGGCGTAGATCACGTACAATCCGCCGCCGCTGGACGGGGTGTCCCGCACCACCCAAATACGGTGCTTCTGTTTCCAGCGCCCATCGACGTCGCCAGGCATGTAGTCTTCGGGTTTGCCCACTTTGAAAACCGTCGGAGGATCGTACGTGATGTTGGGAACGATGTAGCGCAGGGCCGCCAAGATCGTTCCGCCTAAGCCCGCCAGAAAAGCGCCCCAGGCCGTCAGCGTCAGGAACTCCCGCCGGGTAAACCAAAGGTTCCAGACCTTGCCTTCTTCGACCTCTTTCTGCATCACCGGTTTATAAGGGCCCGACTTGCCTCCGGCCCCATCGGGCCGTAGGCCCGGGGGGGCGGGTACCGGTTTCGGCGCTTCTTCACTCATGGTTCGACAAGCTCACCATGACCGAGGTGAGCATTTTCTTGACCGGTCACCCTGAGCTTGTCGAAGGGAGATCGGTTCAAGAATGTTTTGGTTTGGTCTTCAATGATCTGCGTGCAGACCTCGGCCTCGCCGAGCCGCATCTGCAGATTGGAGGAAGCGATCCCCTGCAGGTCGTCGATATCGTACAGATAGACGTTTTCCAGCTGGGCGATCGCCGGGTCCAGATTGCGCGGAACTGAGATGTCGATGAAGAACAACGGGCGCTGTTTTCGCAGGGACATAACGGCTTGGACCTGCGGCTTCGTGAGCAGGAAATGATCGGCCGAGGTGGAGGAGATCACAATATCGGACTGAATCAGCGCCGGCTCCAGATCGGTCAACGGCACGACCTCTCCGCCTACCGCCTGGGCCAGCGGCTCAGCCGCTTCCAGCGTTCGGTTGGCCACGCGGACCGCTCCGATCCCTTGCCCTTTCAAGCAATGAACCGTCGCCTCACCCACCTGCCCGGCGCCCAGAATGAGAATGGATTTGGAAGAGAGGTTCCGGAAAATCCGGCGGGCCAGCTCGACAGCCACGGAGCTTACGGAAACAGCACCCTGGCCGATCCGTGTCTTGCTGCGGACATCCTTGCCGGCGCGGAGCGCGGTTTGGAACAAGCGATGGAACATGCCCCCGACCGTCCCGCAGGAAACCGCTTGAGCGTAGGCCTCGCGCACCTGGCCGAGAATCTCCGATTCACCGACGACCATGGAGTCCAAGCCGGCCGTGACCCGGAACAGATGCCGGACTGAGTCCGGCTGAAGGTGCCAATACAGGCGCTCATCCAGCATCGAGGGCGCAACCGCGTGGAACCGGGCGAGGAAATCGATGAGCTTTCCGTGCTGGCCGTTCCGCTCCGGGAGCAGGGCGTAGAGCTCCACCCGGTTGCAGGTGGAGAGGATGACGCATTCCGGAACTCCGACGTCCCGGCGAATGCGCTGGAGCCCCTCCGGAAGACGCGGCTGGATGAAAGCCAGCCGCTCCCTCAACTCCACCGGAGCCGTGCGATGGCTCAGGCCCAGCACGGCGATCTCCGGACCGGATCCGTTAAAAGAAGACATGCCGGCCCCCCAGCCAGTAGTTCACCCCGGCAAAAGTGAACAGCACCATCCCGAACGACAATACCGACATGAAAACCACCCGCCGGCCGCGCAGTCCCACGGTCAAACGGAGTGTCAGCACCATCGCGTACACCGCCCACGTGAACAAGCTCGACATGACTTTGGGATCGGCACTGAAAAAGGAACCCCATTCCTTTCGGGCCAGCAAGTGGCCGCCCACCATCCCGAATGTGAACAAGCCAAATCCCGCGACGACCGCGTAAAGATTGACTCGATCGAGCAGTTCAAGGGGAAGCGTCATGGAATTCAGGAACCGGGGATCCTTGCGTTTAAGCCGGTATTCCTGAATCAGGAATGCCAGCCCGCTGACCACCGCCAGGAAAAAAGCCGCGTAACTGAAAAAGAGTATGCCTGCGTGCAGACCAATCACCGAATCGATTCCTGAAGAGTTTGAATGTAAGCCCGCAATGCCTTCTCGAACAGCCGCTTGCGGCGGGCTGACGGTTTCACTTTATTTTGAACCACGCCGCGCGCTTGCCCCATGACTGAAAGCAGCCGTTTCATCTCCAAACCGTAGCGGCTTTGAAGATCCTTCCGGATCCATTTGGCCAAAGCCGGACTGACCCCGCCGGTGGAGATCGCCATCTGAAGCCGGCCGCGGCGAACCACCGACGGCACGATGAATGAACATAAAGCCGGCCGATCCACGACATTCACCCAAATCCTCAGCCGCTGGGCCGCGCGAGCAACCGCCCGATTGACCTGCTCGTCGTCCGCGGCGGCCACTATCAGCCAAGCCCCTTTCAAGTCGCCCGGCCGGAATTTTCGCCGGGTCCAACTCACCCGCCGGGCGCGAACCAGCGGATGAAAACCGGCTCTCACGTGCGGAGCCACCACTCGCACTTTCGCTCCGGCCGCCAGCAGATCCTTGGCCTTGCGCAGAGCCACCGGCCCACCGCCGATCACCGCGCAGCGGGACCCCTGCAGGTTCAGAAAAATCGGATAGCCGAACCTGCTCTTCATAAAGAAGTTCCTATTATGCCACGGGTTTTATTGGAGGACAAACTGTGTCAGAGCGAGCAGGGATTCACGGCTGGCGGAAGCCGGAAACAGCGTCACGGCCGCGCGAGCTTTGGAGAGGAACCGGTTCGCCGCGCGATGGCAGTAGGCCGGAACCTTGTGGCGGATCGCCTCTTCCTTTAAAAGGGTGAGCTGGCTCTCCGCCTGCGCGGAGGTGCGGGAACCATTTCCATTGAACCAGGCGGAGAGCTGCGCGCGCAGATCCGGGCCGGCGCTGTCCCGCAGGTACAGCAGGGGCAGCGTCATCTGACCCAGCGCCAGATCGGTCCCCAGCGATTTCCCCAGTGCTTCCTGATCGCCGACCAAATCCTGCGTGTCGTCCAGAATCTGAAACGCCAGGCCGAAATTCGTGCCGAAAATTCCAAGCCGGCGCGCCTGCGCCTCCGTGGCTCCGCCCAGCAGAGCGCCGGCCTCGGCGGCGGCGCCCATCAGTGAAGCGGTCTTCCATTCGATGATCTTCAGATAGGAAGCCCGGGTGAGCGCCAGATCGTATTGGTGCTGGATCTGAGAAACTTCCCCTTCGCAGACCAGCCGGGCCGTGTCGGACATGAGCCGGAGCACTTTCGGATGATCCAGCTCGCTCAAGAGGCAGAAGGCCTTGGAATACAGGTAGTCGCCGGAAAGAACCGAGAGGGTATCTCCCCATTTGGCGTTGAGCGTGGTCAGCCCCCGCCGGAGCGTGGCCCCGTCAATCACGTCATCGTGCAGAAGCGTGGCGGTATGGATCATTTCCACTGAGACGGCCAGCTTAATAGATGCTCGCCGGGCTCGGTCGCGGTCTTTGCTCACCTCATAACCCAATTTAGCGCCCAACAAAGCCAGCGCCGGGCGAAGCCGTTTGCCGGTCATTCGGGCGACATGACGGGTAAGCTCCCCCATCAGACTTTGCTGGAGATTTCTCTGAGGGGCAAGCTCCCGAAGGAGCAGGGTTTCAGCGGCTTGAAGCTGTGACCGGATCGGCTGATAGATCTCGGCCAGTGTGATCGTTGTCTTGGTCATAAATGTGAAGAAGTTCGTATCGGGTGTTTCGCTGGGCCGGGGTCCGGCCCGCGCCGCGAATGAGACGGATGGCTTCCTCTTTATTGACGCGATAAATCATCCCGGTGGCGCCGACCACCACTTCGTCCACCAGGATTCCGCCGAAATCATTGGCTCCGAACGAAAGGGCCAGTTGGGCCAGTTTCGGGCCTTCGGTCACCCAGCCGGCTTGAACGTTCCGAACATTGTCCAGCACCAGGCGCGAGAGCGCGATCAACCGCAAATATTCCATCCCGCCCGCCGGCGGCGTATTCAAAACCGTGTGCC
Source organism: uncultured Planctomycetia bacterium (assembly GCA_964553935.1). Lineage (GTDB taxonomy): Bacteria > Omnitrophota > Gorgyraeia > 1-14-0-20-64-10 > 1-14-0-20-64-10 > CAZKNC01. The sequence goes on from CAZKNC010000054.1 coordinate 4,374, forward strand.
CGCGCTGGAACGACCAGGGAATGAACGCGCGAAACCCTCCCGTTTCATCCTGCAAATCCCTTAAGGCGATCAGATGCTCCACCCGCTCGGCCAGCGTTTCCACCATGCCGTAGGTCATCGTGCAGGTGGTCTTCAAACCGGCCTCATGCGCGGCCCGATGGACGGCGAACCAGCCGGCCGCGGAAAGTTTTTTGGGGCTCACGGCTTGGCGGACCCGCTCCACCAGGATTTCCGCTCCCCCGCCCGGCATGGAGTCCAGCCCGGCTGCTTTCAACCGCTCGAAAACCTGCGCGTACGAAAGTCCGGAGCATTGAGCCATCGTGTCGATCTCGGGCGCGGAAAAAGAGTGCAGGTGGATTTGCGGATAGCGGGCCTTGATGGCGCGGCACATCTCTTCATAGGAGGAAAGAGGCAGTGTCGGATCCAGTCCGCCCTGCAGAAGAACCTGGGTGCCGTCGAGCTCCACGAGCTCTCCCACGCGCCGGAGAAGCTCATCGATCGGCAGGCGGTAGGTCTCCGGGTGTCCCGGCTTGCGGTAAAAAGCGCAGAACGAACAATCGGCGACGCAGGCATTGGTGTAGTTGATGTTCCGGTCCACGACGAATGTGCCCAGCCCGTTCGGATGCATGCGGCGCCGAACTTCATCGGCCGCTTTCCCGAGCGAGACCAGGTCGGCTTCTTCGTAAACAAACAGCGCTTCCTCGAGAGTCAGCCGGCCGCCGCCGATGCTTTTTTGAAGGAGGCCTTCCGTTTTCATAACGCCGTCACCAGTTCCTGGTCCGTTTTCGCGCGGACCAACTGTCGAGCCGAGCCGCGCGGAAGCTCTTCAACCGTTTCCGCCTCCCGGGCGAACCGGAGCAGACCGTTCCAGGCCCGATCATTGAAATCGTATGAGAGGGCCTGGAGATATTTGCGAAGGAAAGTCGCTTCAAACGGGAAAATCTTCCGCATGGCGCTGAGGAGCTCCGCTTCTCGGCTGCGGCCCCATTGATAGGACTTCTCCAATCCGTTTTTAAGTTCGTCCAACACGTCGGGCCGGTTTTCCGCCAAAGCGCGGCGGACCACCCACAGCGCGTAGACAAACGGTTTACCGGTCCATTGATTCCAGGCCTCGCCCAAATCCCACCACTGAAGCCCGTCGGCCGATTGGCTGGCCTGCAGGGCTTCGTCGCCGATCAAGAGAGCGGCCGGATACTCTTTGAGAATCTCCGGATAGCGCAGCGGCGTGGTTTCCAGATTGATTTTGAGCCCACGGTGTCGAGCCAGAATTTTCAAGAGGACCGGGGTGGTCGCTCCCTGGTTGCTGACTCCGATGGTGCGGCCTTTCAGCGTGGTGAGCGGCTGATAGCTGACGACCAGCACGCTGTGGACCCCGGCGTCGGAACGGATGCAAAAGCCCGGCACCGGGACGAATTCTTCCGTATGCCGCAGGTAGAGCAAAGAGGAAACCGCGCTGGCATCCAGCTCGCCCGTCAGCAGTTTGCGGTTGAGCTGAGCCGGCGTGCCGGAGATCAGCTGGATCGGAGCGGATGTTATTCCCTGCCGGAGCGCGTAGGTGACCGGCCAACTGTTGAGGAACTGGATCTCGCCGAGGCGGATCGGTGCCGCGCGAGCTCCGGTCATGGTGAGCCTGTCGAACCATGACCAATTCGTCCTTCGACAAGCTCAGGACGAACGGTTTGATTCTCGTTTTCGTACAGACTATCAATGAGTTTCGCCTTCCGGCCGGCCTGCTGGATCATCTGCATCAGCTCATCCACCGAGGGAGCGTCATAATGGTTCGCCCCAGCCGCCTTGACGATCCGCTCCTCCATGTTGGTGGAACCCACGTCATCCACGCCGAAATCGAGCGCGACCTGGATCATCTTGGTGCCGACGTAGGTCCAGAGCAGCTTGATGTGCGGAACGTTGTCCAGCATCAGCCGCGAGATCGCGTACACCTTCAGGTCTTCAAAACCGGTAGTCGGTGGAACGTCCGGAAAGGCGGTTCCCTCGGCGTGATACGACAGCGGCACAAACGCCTGCACGCCGCCGGTCTCATCCTGCAGGGTTCGGATCGCCAGCATGTGGTCGATCCGCTCTTCCGGGGTCTCGACGTGCCCGTAAAGCATCGTCGCGTTGGTGGGAATGCCGTTCAAGTGGGCCTGTTTCTGGACCTCGATCCAGCGTTCGCCGGAGATTTTCTCGGGGCAGATGCTCTTGCGCACCCTAGGGCTAAGGATCTCGGCCCCGCCGCCGGGCATGCAGTCCATCCCGGCCGCCTTGAACCGCTGGAACACCTCGTCCACGGATAAGCGGAACAACTTGGAGAAGAAATCGATCTCCACCGAGGTGAAGGCCTTGACGGTCGCCGAGGGCACGGCCTTTTTCAGCGTCCGGAACATCTCTTCGTAATAGCTCATCGGCAAGCGGGGATTCAAACCGCCGGTGATGTGGAATTCCCGAACCCCGAGCTTGCCGGCCGCTTCCGCTTTCTGGGCCATCTGCTCGAGCGTGAAGGTGTAGGCCTCGTCGTGATCCAGCGGCCGGTAGAAAGCGCACAATCCGCAGGAAAGCACGCAGGCATTGGAGTAGTTCAGGTGCAGTGTGTGCGTGTAGAAGGTGTCGTCGCCGTGCAGGCGTTCCCGCACCCGATTGGCCAGTTCACCCAGCGTGAACAGGTCCGCTTCCAGCAGGCGGACCCCTTCATCCCGGGTCAGCTGTTGGCCGGCTTCCACTTTTTCGGCGATGTCGGAATATCGGGTTTCAGTCGCGGACAGCATCTTCGAGCACCGGCAGACCGGTCCATCGTTTGGAGAGGTTGTGCGGAATTTTGAGCAGGTCCAGCACCCGGGCCACCACGAAATCCACCAGATCCGAAATCTCTTTCGGGTTGTGGTAGAAGCCGGGATTGGCCGGAACCATGTGGACGCCGGCCTGGGCGAGCGTCAGCATATTCTGCAGTGTGATGACGGACAGCGGGGTTTCGCGCGGGACTAGGATCAACGGCCGACGCTCTTTCAGGCAAACTTCGGCGGCCCGGTGGATTAAATTGGAAGAAATGCCGTGCGCGACCGAGCCCAGCGTGCCGGTGGAACAAGGGGCCACTACCATGCCGTTGGTTTGGAAGGAGCCGCTGGCCAGCGGAGAAGCCAAATCCCGGACGTCTTCCTCGCGCCAGCCGCTGGTGCCCAGGTGATCCTTCAAGTCGCCGGACCCCATTTCCAGCGCCATCACCTGCCGGCCCGCGGGGCTGACTACGACATACGGCTCGATGCCGGAAGCGATCAAGACTTCCAGCAGCCGGACCCCATAACGGGAACCGGACGCCCCGGTCATGGCGACGATCGGATGGGTAGAACCCGTCACAGGCGCACCTTCAAATCCAGCAGGGTGAAAAGGAAGAAGCTGACACTGATCCATCCATTGACGGTAAAAAAGGCCTTATTGATTCGATCCAGCCGATGGGGGTTCACCAGACGGTGCTCGTACAGCAACAAACCGGCCAAAATCAGAAAACCGGCCCGAAACCACCCACCCGCTTGGATAAATACCCCAAACCGCGCGAAACTGACGACCGATAGAATATGACAAAGGCGGGAAGCCCAAAGGGCTCGGACCAAACCGAACCGCTGAGGAATCGAATATACGCCGTGCCGTCGATCGAAGTCAAG
>CAZKNC010000055.1:0-7980 GCA_964553935.1 uncultured Planctomycetia bacterium
GGTTGTGACTGAGAAATTGAGAACGGAGACAGCCAGCACTTGGCGGTTTTCCGTTCGTCTGCGTGAAGGCCTGGTGGACGGAGAGGCGGAGGGTTTGAAGTCCGACATCGCCGACTTAGGCGTCTCCGGCGTGGACAAGGTGGTCATTGCCCGGGTGTATTACCTGCGGGGCAAGCTCCAAGAAGCAGAGCTTCATAAGCTTGGAGCACAGTTGCTTGCTGATCCCATTACGGATGAATGGAAATTAACGTCGTCACCCTTCGACTCGACCGCTCACCCTGAGCTTGTCGAAGGGGAGCGGTCGGCTCAGGGCGAATGGACGCATACCGTCGAGGTGGCTTATCGCCCCGGCGTTCGGGACCCGGTCGAAGACTCGCTCAAGAAAGGAGCCGCCGACTTAGGCGTCACTGGCATTGAAGCGGTCCACACCGCGAAAGCGTATACCCTGGTCGGGCGGATCGACCCGGCGGCTTTACAGCGGATCACCGACAAACTGCTGGTCAATTCCACCATCCAGCAGGTGGTGACGCCGGACCACCTGGAACGGCTGTTCGTCACGCCGCAAGCGGCCCCGTTCTCCATCGAGCAGGTTCCCCTCCTGCAGGCCAGCGACACCGTGCTTCAGCGGATCAGTTTGGATCATCAGCTCTCGCTGAATCTGGAGGAAATGCGCTCCATTCAGGCCTATTACCGAAAACAGGCCAGGGAACCGGCCCTCATTGAGCTCGAGACCCTTGCTCAGACCTGGTCCGAACACTGCAAGCACAAGACGCTCCGGGGACCGGTCGTTTACACCGAGGAGATCGACGGCCGCAGTGAGAAGAAGGTCATTCAGAGTCTGCTCAAGGAAACAATCGTCGAGGCGACCGAACGGCTGAACCGTCCCTGGTGCGTTTCGGTCTTTTCCGACAACTCCGGCGTGATCGCGTTTGACGACCAATACCATCTCTGCTTCAAAGTGGAAACGCACAACCATCCCTCCGCGCTGGAGCCGTTCGGCGGCGCCTCCACCGGCGTGGGCGGCGTGATCCGGGACATCCTCGGCACCGGGCTGGGCGCCAAGCCGATCGCCTCCACCGACGTTTTCTGTTTCGCGCCGCCGGATTTCCCGGTCGAGCAGGTTCCCGCGGGAGCCCTTCAGCCGCGGCGCGTCATCAAGGGGGTCGTGGCCGGCGTCAAGGACTACGGCAACAAGATGGGAATCCCGACCGTGAACGGCGCGGTCCTGTTCGATGAGCGGTTCGTCGGCAACCCGCTGGTTTACTGCGGCAACGTCGGGCTTCTTCCGACCGGCAAAGTTCAAAAAGAGATCCGGCCCGGCATGGCGGCGGTGGTGGTCGGCGGCAAGACCGGCCGGGACGGCGTGCACGGAGCCACCTTCTCCTCCATCACGCTGGCCACGGAATCGGAAACGATCTCCTCCACCGCGGTTCAGATTGGAGACCCGATCACCGAAAAGAAAACCGGCGACGTTCTGCTGATCGCGCGGGACCGGGAGCTGTTCAGCGCGGTCACCGACTGCGGCGCCGGCGGTCTCTCGAGCGCGGTCGGGGAGATGGGCGAAGCCTGCGGCGCCCGCGTGGATCTGGAAAAAGTCCCTTTGAAATACGCGGGCCTCACCCCGACGGAGATCTGGATTTCCGAGTCGCAGGAGCGGATGGTGCTGGCGGTTCTTCCGGAAAAGTTGAAGGAATTGGCCGAGCTGTTCCAGGCGCACGGCGTCGACGCCACCGTGGTCGGGGAATTTACCGGCACCGGCAAACTGGAGCTCCGGTTCCGCGGCACTCCCGTCGGCGAACTGGAGATGGAGTTTCTGCATCGGGGAGTCCCGCAGTTTCCGCGCCCGGCCCGATGGACCGCGCCCGCGCGGGTCGAGCCGGAGCTTCCTTCCTCGGAAGATTTGTCCCAGTCGGTCCTGCGCCTGCTGAGCCGCTGGGACAGCTGCAGCAAGGAATGGATCATCCGCCAGTACGACCATGAAGTGCAGGGCGGGTCCGTCATGAAACCGTTAGCGCTCGGGCCCTCGGATGCCGCGGTGCTCCGGCCTCGGCTGGATTCCAACAAGGGAATGGTGCTGGCCAACGGGGTCAACTTCCGATACGGGGATCTGGACCCTTACTGGATGGCGGCTCTGGCTGTCGATGAAGCGGCCCGGCAGGTCGCCGCGGTCGGCGGGAACCTGGATCACTTGGCCATTCTGGATAATTTCTGCTGGGGCGATCCGACCCGCGTGGAGGTTTTGGGTTCGCTGGTCCGGGCGGCGTTCGGGGCCCGGGATGCCGCGCTTGCCTACGGAACGCCGTTTATCTCCGGAAAAGATTCTCTGCACAACGAGTACAAGATGAATGACAAAACCATCCAGATTCCCGGCACACTGCTGATCTCCGCGATCGGCGTTCTGGAGGACTGCGCCCGGGTGGTGTCGATGGACGCCAAGCGGGCCGGCAATTTTCTTTATCTGGCCGGGATCACCCGGAACGAATTGGGCGGCTCGGCCTATCTGGCTCTGCATGAAGCCGCCGGCGGGCAGGTGCCTCGGGTCGATTTCAAGCAGGGGCCCGCGCTTCTGCGGGCGGTGTCCAAGGCCGCCCGTGAAGGACTGGCTGTGGCCGCGCACGACTGCTCAGAGGGCGGGCTGGCGCTGGCGGCGGCGGAAATGGCGTTTGCCGGCGGGCTTGGGGTCACGATCCATCTGGAATCAGTCCCGGCCGAGGGCTGTTCCCGCGATGAAGAAATTCTATTCTCCGAATCGGCCAGCCGGATTTTGCTGGAGGTCGCTCCCGACCGGGCCGCGCAGTTTGAGAAGGAGCTGGCCGGTTTTCCGCTGGCCCGCATCGGGCGGTGGGAATCGGAGCCGGCCTTCAAGGTCGAGGGATTGGATGGAAACATCGTGATTGAAACACCGGTGGCAAAACTGAGAGAAGCATGGGAACTTCCTTTCAAGGGGTGGTAAGGATCACTCCGGTCACCCTGAGCCTGTCGAAGGGTAACCGGGCCCGTTCGTCCTTCGACAAGCTCAGGACGAACAGTTATCGGCGGGATTGTTCATGAGCAGTGTGCGCGTGGCGGTGTTGAAGGCGCCGGGCACCAACTGCGATCAGGAAACCCTGCACGCGTTCACACTCGCGGGGGCTGACGCCGATCTGGTCTGGATCGAGGACTTGAAAGGCGGCGGCAAGCGGCTGGACGACTATTCCATTCTGGCGATCCCGGGCGGGTTCACCTACGGCGATGATTTGGGAGCCGGCCGCCTGTTGGCAGGTGAGCTCCAGCACCGGCTGGAGGACGCGCTGGACCGGTTTCTCCGCCGGAAAACGCTGACGATCGGGATCTGCAACGGTTTCCAGACGCTGGCCAAGGCGGGTATTCTTCCCGGCGGGAAGCTGAGTTCTTCGCAGGAGATCACGCTGACCGGCAACGATTCCGGAAAATTCGAGGACCGGTGGATCTGCCTGCGCTCCGATTTCAACGTCTGCATTTGGACGCAGGGGATGGATGAGTCGTTCGAACTGCCGGTGGCGCACGCGGAAGGAAAATTCGTTCCCAAGGATCCGACGGTGCTGGAACAATTGCTCGGTTTCGGCCAGATCGTTTTTCAATACAGCGATTTGCAGGGAGGGGAAGCCGGATACCCGTTGAATCCCAACGGGTCGGTGGGCAACATCGCCGGCATCTGCGATCCATCGGGGCGGATCTTCGGGCTGATGCCGCACCCGGAACGGCACGTGACGGCCCTTCAGCATCCGCGCTGGAATCGGGAAGGACGGACCGGGGAAGGGGATGGGCTGAAGATTTTCAGAAACGGCGTGAAATGGGCGGAGAAACACCGATGAGATCCATCAAGGAACACTGCGGGCTGTTCGGCATCTACGGCCACCCGGACTCCGCTCAGCTGACCTACATGGGTCTGTTCGCGCTCCAGCACCGGGGCGAGGAGTCGGCCGGCATCGTGGCCTCCGACGGCCGGCACATGACCAAACACATCGGCATGGGACTGGTGGAGGACATCTTCACCGAAGAAACGCTGAAACCCCTCAAGGGCTACGCGGCCATCGGGCACACCCGCTATTCCACCACCGGTTCCAGCCGGCTCATGAACGCTCAGCCCCTGCAGGTCGATTATTCCCGCGGCTCCATCGCCATCGCGCACAACGGGAATCTCATCAACGCGCTGCTGCTGCGGGACGAGCTGGAAGCGCATGGGTCGATCTTCCAGACGACGATCGACTCGGAAGTGATCCTGCACTTGCTGGCCAATCCGAAATACGCCCGATTCGAGGAAGCCCTCACCGACACCCTGCAGAAAATGCGGGGCGCCTTCTCTCTCTTGGTCCTGCGGGAGGATGAGCTGATCGGCGTCCGGGATCCGAACGGTTTCCGGCCGCTCTGCATCGGCCAGCTGGGCGAGGTCTGGATCCTGGCCTCCGAAACCTGCGCGCTGGACCTGCTGGGCGCCCAGTTCGTGCGGGAGGTGGAGCCGGGTGAAGTGGTGATGATCGGCAAATCGGGGATTCGGAGCATCAAGCCGTTCCCGAAACAGACGCCGTCCCACTGCATCTTCGAGCATGTGTATTTCGCGCGGCCGGATTCCACCATTTTCGGGGACTCCGTGCAGATGGTCCGTCACCGGCTCGGCCGCCAGCTCGCGCGCGAATACCCGGCCGATGCCGACGTGGTGATCGCGGTGCCCGACTCCGGCAACTCGGCCGCGCTCGGCTTCGCGCTGGAATCCGGGATCCCATTCGAGTTCGGCTTCATGCGCAACCATTACGTGGGGCGCACCTTCATCCAGCCGAAACAGCAAACGCGGGAGTTCCAGGCCCGCGTGAAGTTCAACCCGGTTTCGGCCGTCTTGAAGGACAAACGGGTGGTGGTGGTCGACGACTCCATTGTCCGGGGAACCACCTGCAAGACCCGGCTGAAAAGCATCCGGGCCGCCGGCGCCAAGGAGATCCACATGCGGGTATCGTGCCCGCCCATCCGGCACCCTTGTTTCTACGGCATTGATTTTCCGACTAAGGCGGAACTGATCGCCTGCACCCATTCGCTGGAAGAAACGCGGAAATTCCTGGAGGTCGACTCGCTCGGTTATCTCTCCCTCGAAGGTCTTTTGAGCGCGGTGACCGGGCCGAAGCAGAATTACTGCACCGCCTGCTATTCCGGGAAATACCCTCTGCCGTTCGGCGCCGAAGCGGACAAGTACATCCTCGAACGGAAGTTCTCCGGCGAGTCCCACCCCATTAACCACAAGGCATGAAAAAACTTTCTTACCGCAGGGCCGGCGTGGACGTCGCCGGCGCGGGCCGGTTCATCTCCGCCATCGAGCCGCTGGCGCGCCTCACGCGCCGGCCGGGCCTCCTGCGCGGGATCGGGGGGTTTGGCGGCCTGTTCGAGATCGGCGCCCTCTCTCATCCGGATTCGGTGCTGGTGGCTTCCTCGGATGGCGTCGGTACCAAACTGAAGCTCGCGCAGCGCGCCGGCTGGTATTTTCCGCTCGGGATCGATCTCGTGGCGATGAACGTCAACGACATCCTGTGCACCGGCGCCGAGCCGCTTTTCTTCCTGGATTACATCGCGGCCGGCCGGCTGGAGCAGAGCGTGCTCCTGGAAATCATGCGGGGGATCGTGCGCGGCTGTGTCGATTCCCATTGTGTTCTGCTGGGCGGGGAAACCGCACAGATGCCGCTCGTCTACGGCCGGAACGATTTTGATCTGGCTGGGTTCGCCGTCGGGATCGTCCGCAAGCGCTCGGTCGTCACCGGCCTGGGCATCCGACCCGGCGATGTGCTGCTGGGGCTGGCCTCGAACGGCATCCACGCCAACGGCTTCACGCTGGTGCAGAAAGCGCTTTCGCCGGTTCAACTGAAAAAACTGGGCCGGGAACTGATGAAACCGACCCGGATCTACGTCCGGCCGGTGCTGGAACTGCTTCGAGGCGGCGCACCGGTTCGCGGAATCGCGCACATTACCGGCGGCTCGTTCCGGGGAAAGCTTCGGCGCGTTCTGCCGGAAGGAATCACCGCGGTGGTCCGGAAGCAGGAGTGGCCGGTGCCGGCGGTTTTTCGCTCGATCCAGAAGGCCGGAGTGGGGGAAGAGGAGATGTATCGGACCTTCAACATGGGGGTGGGGATGGTGCTGATTCTCCCCCGTTCCGTGGTTGGACGGACCCAACAGTTGCTCAAACGGCGCGGTGTACAGAGCTGGATGATTGGAGAAGTCCGGAAAGGGCCTCGCGAAGTGATCGTCGAATGAGAATCCTCGTGATCGGCTCCGGGGGACGGGAGCACGCGCTGGTCTGGAAGCTGGCGCAGAGCGGCCGGGTGAAAAAAATCTTCGCCGCTCCAGGCAACCCCGGCATTGCCGAGATCGCGGAATGCCTGCCGCTGACGGCCGACAAAACGGTGGAGCTGGCCGATTTCGCGGCGGCCTCCAAAATTGATCTCACGGTGGTGGGGCCGGAGAATCCGCTTGTCCACGGCATCGTCGATTATTTCCGGCAGAGAAAACTGCCGATCTTCGGCCCTGCCAAAGCCGCGGCCCGGCTGGAAGGATCCAAACTGTTTGCCAAGGAGATCATGCAGAAGGCCGGTGTGCCGACGGCCCGGTTCCAGAAGGTCAGCGACCTCCAGGACGGCCTGGCCGCGTTGGAGCAATGGGGAGCGCCGGTCGTCATCAAGGCCGATGGCCTGGCCGCGGGCAAGGGGGTTGTCGTCGCGCGGACGAAAGAAGAAGCCGCTCAGGCCCTGACCGGCATGCTCAGGGAAAAATCGTTCGGGGAGGCCGGTTCCCAGGTGGTGCTCGAAGAGTATCTGGAAGGAGAAGAGGTTTCGGTTCTTGGAATCCTGGACGGGGAGCAGGCCGTTCTGCTGGAACCCTCGCAGGACCACAAGCGGGCGTTCGACGGCGATCAAGGGCCCAACACCGGCGGCATGGGCGCCTATTGTCCGGTGCCGATGGTTTCCGCTGAGTTAACGCGGCGGATTCAGTCCAAAGTTTTCGATTCGGTGGTTCGGGAGATGAACCGGCAGGGAACGCCGTTTCAAGGGATCCTGTATGCCGGTCTCATGCTGACTTCGGAAGGACCGAAGGTGCTGGAATTCAACGGTCGGTTCGGTGACCCGGAGACCCAGGCGATCCTGCCTCGTTTGAAGAGCGATTTTGCCGAGCTTCTGCTGAAAGCGGTGGAAGGAAAATTAAAAGGGACCGCGCTGGAATGGGACTCCCGCTCCGCGGCCTGCGTGGTTCTGGCCTCGGAAGGGTATCCCGGCAAATACGATTTGGGCCGGGAGATCACCGGTTTGGACTCCGCGGCTGATCTGCCGGAAACGGTCCTCTTCCACGCCGGGACCCGGCGGGAGGGGAGCCGGATGCTGACCGCCGGCGGCCGCGTGCTCAACGTGGTGGGACTGGGGACCACGCTGGAAGCGGCCGTCCATCGGGCGTATGAAGCGGCGGAGAAGATTCAATTTCAGGGAAAACAATTCCGGAAAGACATCGGCGCGCGGGCCTTAAAGACAGTTAAGAGTGAATAGTTAAAAGTGAAGAGTGAAGAAAGAGTGAGAACGCGGGTTTTGAAAGTTGATCCGGAACATCCGGATCCGGCGCTGATCCGGGAAGCGGCCGGCCTCCTGCAGAGGGGCGGGCTGGTAGCGTTCCCCACCGAGACGGTCTATGGGTTGGGCGCCAACTTGAACGATCCGCAGGCGGTTCAGGAGCTTTATCAGGTGAAACAGCGGCCGTTCGAAAAACAAGCGACCCTGCACATCGCCGATCCGGACGAAGCGGCGCATCACGGGGTTCGGGTGACGGAACTGGCCAGTGAGATGATGCGGACATTCTGGCCTGGACCGGTGACCCTGGTGCTCGGCCGGGCCGACGGTTCCACGCTGGGGTTCCGGATTCCTCGGCATCCGACGGCGTTGGCGCTTCTGCGGGCGGCCCGCGTGCCGACGCCGCGGCACGAGATCCTGACGCTCGACG
>CAZKNC010000056.1:0-7944 GCA_964553935.1 uncultured Planctomycetia bacterium
GAACGGACGGCCTGAGCATTCCTCTGGAGAGGGGGCTGTGTTGCGGGGGAGTGGGAAACTCCCCCGCAAGAGACCGATAGACACTTGCCGGATTGGGGAGACCGGAGGGGAAAACCGCGGCGGGGGTTTCCCCTCCGAGAAGCCAATAAGTGATTAGTTCGTTCGGAGAAAATCGCTAAGTCGCAAGACTCACCGTTTTGGTGGAGCGGGCACCATCACTTATTGGCTGACTTTCGGCAGAACGATCGACTGCTGTTTCTGGTACTTGCCTTTCCGGTCTCCGTACGAAACCTCGCACGGCTCGTCTGAAGCGAAGAACAGCACCTGGGCGATCCCTTCGTTGGCGTAGATCTTGGCCGGCAGAGGGGTCGTGTTGGAAACCTCCAGCACCGCGTATCCTTCCCATTCGGGTTCGAACGGCGTCACGTTGACGATCAGGCCGCAGCGCGCGTAAGTGCTTTTTCCGCAGCAGATCGTGAGCACGTTGCGGGGAATCCGGAAATACTCCACGGTCCTGGCCAACGCGAAGGAGTTGGGCGGGATCACGCATTCGGGACCTTTGAAATCGACGAACGATTTCTCATCGAACTTCTTCGGGTCCACCATGGAGTTCCAGACGTTGGTGAAGATCTTGAACTCGTCGGCGATCCGGATATCGTAGCCCATGGAGGAAAGGCCCCAGGAAATGACGCCGTTGGAGTTCAGGTGGGCCGAAAAAGGATCAAGCATTCGGTATTTCTGAACGTATTCCTTGATCTCCCGGTCGATCAGCAGCTTCCCGCCGCCCAATTTTTCGATCTTCTTTGCCTGGAGGGTCTGCCCGCTTACTTGGGTTGACATGATCCTTCTCCTTTGGAAGATTTCGCGTAGCTTTTGGTCTCTTCTTTCCTGGAAAAACAATCCGGACAGTTGTAAATCGGCTTAGCGTTCAAGCGGTTGTAGCCGACGTAGATCACCACGCGGCTGACCTCGGGCGATTCGCGGCGGCAGGTGTCGCACTTCATTTTGAGAGGGCCTCTTTCACGAATTGGCTGATCTTGGACCCGTCGGCACGGCCGGACACTTTCGGCATCACCGCTTTCATCACCGCGCCCATCGACTGCGGGCCGCTGGCCCCCGTTTCGCGGACCGCTTGCTGGACGATGGCCTTCAGTTCTTCATCGCTCAAGCCCGACGGAAGATACGCCTTCAACAGCGCGGCTTCCTTCTGTTCTTTTTCGGCCAACTCGGGCCGACCCCCTTTGGTATAAGCGGCAATCGATTCGTCCCGCTGCTTGAGAAGTTTGGCGATGATATCCAAAACTTCTGCATCTTCCAGTGACGGCTTCCCCTTCTGGATTGCCGCGTTGGAGACGGCGGCTTTGAGCATGCGCAGTGTGGAGAGTTTGAGCTCTTCCCGCGCCTTCATTGCCGTTTTAATTTCTTCGTCGATTTTTTGAGTGAGATTCATCGGGTCACCAGGAAGCTTACCAGAATTGAGACGACATACAACAGCGCCAATGGAGCCGCCAGCAGGAGCTGGGTGAAAACATCCGGCGTCGGCGTCAAGGCCGCCGCGGCCACTAAAATCCCCACCGCGGCCAAGCGCCATTGCCGTGCCAGCGTGGCCGGGCGAACCCAGCCGGCCTGCGTCGCCGCGAGCACGGCCAGCGGAAGCTGAAAAATCAGCCCGCATCCCACCACCATCCAGGCCGCGAAGCTGAGGTAATGCCCGACCGTGATCATTGGAACCAGGGTCTCTCCGCCGAATCCGCGCAGAAGCGCTAACGCGGCCGGCAGGAGCCCTTTCCATCCGAACCAGGCGCCCGCGAAAAATAAGCCGCTGCTGGCCGCGATCAGCCCGAGCAAAGACCACCGCGGGGCGCGCCGGAACGCCGGTTTTACAAAACCCCACACTTCCCAAGCTAAAAACGGGAAAGAGAGAAGGAATCCGATGAAAAAAGCTGTTTTCAGGCGAACGACAAACGGTTCTACCGGGCTTAAATAAACCACCTGGCCGACCGGCTCGATCAGCCGGGCGAGGACGACACCAGCCCATCTCCAGCCGACCGCCGCGCCCAGACCCACCCACAGGAAACAGCGCAGAAGACGGCACCGGAGCTCTTCCAGATGTTCGGCAAACGGCCGGCTCTCATCCGGAACCAGGACGGGGCCGGTCGCCGCCTCAGTGATCGGAGGGACCATCTCCCTTCAAGGATTTTTTGAACTCCTGAATCGCCTTGCCCAGCTGCCGGGCGATTTCCGGCAAACGGCCCGCTCCGAAAAGAAGCAGGCAGGCAAACAGAATGAGGATCAATTCAGGCCAGCCAATGTTGAACATGGAGGGGCTCCTTACCTTATTTCCATCATATCACGATCCGGTATTCTTCCGGCTGAACGACCACCAGCCGATCAGCGCCATAAAAGCCAGCTCCACCGCCCCATAAGCCGCCAAGAGAATGGGGATCGGTTTGGCATTGCCGCCGGCATAGCTGTGCAGGCCCACCAGGTAAAAGCTCACTCCGTAATAGGTCATCAGCACGAGGAAGAGGCCGGCGATGGTCGCAAGAGCCAGCCGAACGCCCCGCATCCAGCCGGCAAATCGTCCGTGAAGAACCGCCAGAAACCAGAGCAGCGTGATGAGAGCCCAGGTTTCCTTGGGATCCCAGCCCCAATACCGGCCCCAGGAGGCGTTAGCCCATACCCCGCCCAGCATGATCCCGGCGGCCAGCAGAACCACGCCCACCTGAATCACGCGATAAAGAAACAGCTCCAGAGCGTCCAAATGCCCGTCCCGCCCCGACACGGCCAGATATCTCCACCCGTATAAATGAGCCAAGACCGCCGCCAGCCCCAGCGCGCCGTAGCTGGCCACGATCGTCAGGACGTGAACGGAAAGCCAGAGGTTGCTGCGAAGGACCGCGACCACCGGGGTGATGCCCGAATCCAAAGGAACCCATTCGGAAAGAGAGAGCATGACAACACCCAAGATCGCCGAGGAGATGGCGACGTACTGAGCCCGGGTCCTCCATTCGAAGATCAGCCCGACCGCCACAGCCACGAAGGGAATCCAGAGCATCGTCTCGTAGAAATTGGAAACCGGCGGCCGCCCCCCGAGCAGAACACGCATAAGAATCCCAGCGCCATGAACAAAAAATCCCGCGCCCAAGAGTCCAAACCCGACGGAGCCGGCCGGGTTCCAGGTTTCCGCCAGCGCCGCGGCCAACAGGAGCGCGGCAGCCAGATAGAGCCATCGCGCGATCCGAAACGGAGCCGCCCGGTTGTAGGCCACTTCCAGCTGCAGCGCCCACGGATCCGCGTCCTGGACCGGGTTGGCCCGGCGCAGAGACTGATGGAGATTCCGGGCCGTTTGAACGAACACGGCCTGGTCCTGGTTCTTCCAAGCGGTCAACAGCGCATTCCAGGAAGCGGCCCATGCCTGCTGTTGTTCCGGGGGGTAGCCCTCCGCCTGAAGAATCAGAAGCCATTCCCTTTTCTGCGGCGAGACCGGAGGAACCAGGTGCAGTTTTTGTCCGATCAAATCGGTGAACGTCACGAACCGGTTGAACAGATCCATGGTTTCGTTTTCGAGCATCGTGAGTTTCTCGCCGCGCCCCTGCTTCTCCACGATGGAGGGAAGCATCCGCATCAGTTTCCGCGTGGATAAAAGATCGCTGTAGGAAATCCGGCGCGCTTTCGGATCCATCCCCAGCGCTTCGCGCAGCGGCAGAAACGGAACTTCCAGCAGAGGAATTTCCTGCCAGCGGTCCGGTTCCGCCAGGATGGAAAGGACCGTCGCCGCCGGATCCTCCCGTTTGAATCGCGGCTCTCCGGTGATCTGCCAAAGAACCTCGCGGGCATAGGTATCGAACGGTTTGACCCGTCCGTTGTGCTGGACCGGAAGAGGCCGAATCGCTTCAAAAGCTTCCGGAGGCGGCCAGCCCGCGCCCAGCGCGGCCAACGCCGCCAAAACCAGAAACGTCATCCGACTCTTCAAGGTCATCGGTTCCTCCGGGAAGTGAACAGCGTGACAATGCCGGCCAGCACGATCAAGAAACCGGCATAGACCAGCGGCGTGCCCGGATCGTTGCGGACCGACAACACGGTGGTTTCGACCGGCCCGGCGACATAACTGGACTGGAACAGACTGTAGCCGCGGTACTTTAAGGGATTGTTCATGCTGATCTTTCTTTTGAGGATCACCCCGCGCCCCGGATCGGTCAGCTCGACGTCGCTCTCAAAGGCGGCTGCCATTTCAATGCCGGGGTAATCGATCTTTCGGAAATCTAAAAGCTTCACCGAAAAAGGAAGTTTGTGCAGGGCGGGCCGGTACTCCACCACGACCGGATCTTTCGGATTTCCACCCAGCGGGAGCGCCACCGCTTCCCGAAGAGTGAGCCAGGCCTCAGCGGTGTCGGTGCCATCGTGCGCGACGATATGCAGCGCTTCAGCGCGGACTTCATTGCTGCGGTTGGAAAAATTCCGGTGGATTTCGACATTCGGAGTGAAGGTTTTTACGCAAAGGGTATAGCCGAGCTGAGGATGCCGGTAACCGGTGCCAGACCGGACCGAAGAAAGAACCGATCGCTCCCCTTTCGGGCCGGTCAAAATCGCCGCCAGTTTTCCTTTCGGCGTTCGCAGCAGCGCGATGCAGTTGAGCGGCAACTCCCGCCCGCCCGCTTTCTTGCGAAGCGCTTGCTGAAGGGCTTCTTCCGAATCCAACTCCAAAAAGAAAACGTGAGTCTCTCCCCATTGCGCACCGAACCGGCCGGAATCCCGAGCCAACAGCCAAATGTCGTCCCGGTGAGCACCGGTGGATAGTTCTACTTGAAGGGCCGGATTTTCCTTGGCTCCCCCGGGGAGGATTTCTTCGGTGCCTACCGCGTCGGGATAATAACGATCCACCACCAGATCGACGTTCTTGCCCCCTTCGAGCGGAACCTGAAACAGCGCATGTGGCCGGTGATTCCAAGAGGTGGATTCGAAGCGAGTCGGGAATTCCTGTTCAATGCCGGGGTTCGGCTGATGGACCGCCAGTACATGGTTTTGTTTTTGAAGAACGGAGGCGGTCTGCCCTTCCGGAATGATCAGTTGGCCTTCGATTCCCCATCGGCCGCCGATAATGCCTCCGGCCAACATCAGGATGATGCCCAGGTGGGCCAACAGGAACGGGGCGTGCCGTTTCTTCCAGGGTCGACGGGAGAGTGCTGCCAACGCCAGGTTCACCGCCAGGAACGCCAGCAATCCTTGGAACCAGGCCGACTGATAAATGAACCGCTGGACCGCTGCGGTGCCGTAGCGAGCCTCGTAAAGGGTTCCCCAGGCCAGTACGCTCGCGATGAGGATCAGCAAAGGTACCGCGACCCGGAGAGTCCCCAACCATCGAAAAGCTGAACCCATATAGAGGACTCTCCGCTTAAGAAACGGGTTTGAGGGAAACGAGATACTCGACGATCGCGTCGATTTCCTCGTCGGAAAGTTTCTGCTTCCAGGACGGCATCCAGAGCGGCGGCGAGGACTGCCCCCGCTCGGCGCGGCCCGGATATTTTCCTTCCTGGATGATTTGCTTGATCTCTTCGCGGGAATATCCCTGCGACACGTAGGTGAGCGCGGGCACTTCTTCCAAATCCATGTTCTTGTTCACGAAGCCGCCGCGCCCCTCGACGCCGTGGCAGCCGACGCACCCAAACTTCGTAAATAACGCCCGGCCCCGTTCGACCGGCGAGGCCGGAAGCGGTTTCTCCGGGGCGGTGCCGGCCACCTTGAAACGGGCCGGCAACGGATGAAGCTCATCCTGAGCTTCGGAAGAGAGACTGAGGACCTTCGCGGTGAGCAGCTGCACTTCGTCCTCGGTCAGCTCGTAGTTGGGCATCGCTGTTTCCGGGACGCCCAACGCCGGATACCCCGGCACCACCCGCTGAGGATCGCGGAAATGATCCGCGACCCAGTTGGCCACCGTCTCTTCACCCCGAACGTAGCGAAAATCAAAGGAGTGGACTCCCTTCCGCCACGTTTCATCCAGCTCGGGCCCGACCAGCATCCCCTCGCCGTGCACGTTGTGGCAGCCGATGCATCCCTTTTCCTCAAACAGGACCTGCGCCTGAACCAACCGCTCGGCCCCCGGCAGCTGGTGCACGGTCTGGTGGCAGGTGGTGCAGGTGCCCACCGTCAGTTCTTTGGGCAGCAACGGCTCTTCCCAATGGCGCACCGGCCCGTGTGCATGCTTCTTTTCGGTCGCCGGCCCCTGCCCATGGTGGCAAACGGTGCAGCCCATCTCATCGAACGAATGCTTGGAAAGAAAGCTCGGAATACCTAAGTCCGGGTGGGAGGCGAACGGCTGCGGCTGCCCCGCCATGGCGGGATTACTGATTCCGACGTGGCAGGTGATGCAGCGGTCGACCCGGTTCATTTCCGGCAAAACGATTTGATGGATCTTCAGCGGGGTCCGGACCTTGGACTTGTCTCCGGTGACTTCAGCCAGACGGCGGTAATACTCGCCCTGGGTCCGGCGCCACTCGGGAAACAGCTCTCCTACCAGCGCAAAGAGGAAGCAAAGCGAAAGAATCACGCTGGAGAGGAAGAACAGCCCGTTCCAGATGGATCGCTTCATCAGACGTTCAAATTAAACTGCGGAAGAGAGAAAATATATTTCACCTCGAAAACATTCCGTAAAAAGATTTTGACCAGCACAAAAAACATCGACAGCACGAAGACCATCACCACCCAGTAGCCGATCGGGCCCAGCTTCTTGGAAAATTCCTTGAACCACAGCCGAGGCAGCATCAGGCCGCCGCCGAAATAAACGGCCATCAACAAAAGGCCTGCCCAGTTCGGCCAGCTGTGGAGCCCACCCGAGGAAGCAGGCGCCCGGAAATGGTCCCAGGGCTGCCAGGGCAGATACAGCTCCCAGCCGGGACCGCGCATAGTGTAGCCGATGAAAATCAAGCTGAACCACATCACCATGCCGAACGTGAACATCCCGACCGCGAACTTCCGGTCCCGGAAGTTGTAGTACCCCACCCCGACCGGGTTTTTATCCACATACGGAATCGCCATGAGCCCCACCAGGATCAGCGTCGGCAGAACCACGCCGGCGATCCAGGGATCGAAATAAACCAGCAGTTCCTGCAGGCCGACGAAATACCAGGGCGCCTTCGAGGGATTGGGCGTTTTGTTCGGGTTGGCCAGCTCTTCCAGCGGGGCATGGGCGATCAGCGACCAGACGGTCAAAACGGCCGTCATCACCAGCCCCGCGACGAACATCCGGGAAACCAAGTTGGGCCAGGTGAAAACCTTTTTCTCCAGCTCTTCCGGATGCTGTTTGAGCCATTCCTCGGGCCGGACACCTTTCTTGCGCTCCTCTTCGGGAGGTAAAGGAATCGCGGAGAAATCGTCTTTGCGGACACGCCAGAGGTGGACCGACACAAAGATGATGAAAACCAGCGGCAGCAGGACGCAGTGAAGCACGTAGAAGCGGAGCAGGCCGGATTGTCCCACCAGCTTGGAGCCCAGCAGCAGAAACCGCATGTCGTTGTCCGGACCGACGATCGCGAACGGCCCCTCGGAACCCAGAAGCGGCGAGGCCGCCGCCATGTTGGTGCCCACCGTCACCGCCCAGATAGCCAGCTGGTCCCACGGAAGCAGGTAGCCGGTGAACGACAGCAAAAACGTGATCAGCAGCAGGATCACGCCGACCACCCAGTTGTACTCGCGCGGCGGCTTGTAGGCGGAGCGGTAGAAGACCGAGGCCATGTGCAGCATCACCAGCAGCACCATCACGTGCGCGGACCAGCGGTGCAGGTTGCGCAGCAGCGGCCCGAACGGGACCACGAAGCGCAGGTCCTTCATGTCCCAGTAGGCATGCTCGATGGTCGGCCGGTAGTAGAACATGAGCAGCACCCCACTTACCGTAAGAAGCAGGAACAGATAAAAACTCAACCCCCCCAAGCCCCAAGTGTAACGGTA
>CAZKNC010000057.1:0-7930 GCA_964553935.1 uncultured Planctomycetia bacterium
AACGCATGCAGTTCTCCGTCCCGCCGGAACCGGTAAAACCCGCCGGGGTCCAGCTGGACGGTGCCAGGCACCTTTTTCAGAATGGTGCCTGGCACCGATTCAGGGTAGGCGGAGGCATGCATCGCCAGCAGGTCCTGGGCGATCCCTTCGAAACCGATCCCGCCGATTCTCGAGACCGTGCCGGTAAAACAGCTTTCGATCACTTCCGGATGGACCCCGATCGCCTCGAAGATCTGCGCGCCCCGGTAGCTGGAAACGCAGGAGATCCCCATCTTGGACATGATCTTGAGGATGCCGTCCTCAACCGATTTTTTATAGTTGGCCCAGGCCTGCTCAATCGTTACTTCCTTAATAGTGCCCGACCCCTGCGCCCACGCGATCGTCTGCAGGATCCCGTAGGGATGGATCGCGGCCGCGCCATAGCCGATCGCCAGCGCGTAATGATGGATGTCCCAAACCTGCGCGGTCTCGCAGACCAGCGAGGCCTTCATCCGCTTTCCCTGCCGGATCAGCGAATGGTGCACGGCTCCCACCGCCATTTGCACGGGGATCGCCGCCTGATTGGCGCCGACCTCGCGGTCGGTCAGGATCAAAATGGTGCTGCCGGCGTCCACCGCCGCGGAAGCCCGCTCGCAAAGGCGGCGCACCGCCTTTTCCAAACCGGCCGTGCCTTCCTGAACCGGGAAAAGAATCGGGATCCGCACCGACCGGAACGCTGGATCGGTCAGTTCTTCGATCCATTTCATTTCCGGCTCGGTCAGAACCGGCGAGCCGAA
The DNA here is from genome assembly GCA_964553935.1 of uncultured Planctomycetia bacterium. Lineage (GTDB taxonomy): Bacteria > Omnitrophota > Gorgyraeia > 1-14-0-20-64-10 > 1-14-0-20-64-10 > CAZKNC01. The sequence goes on from CAZKNC010000057.1 coordinate 777, forward strand.
TTTGATCCATTTCGCGTGCTCGGGTGTTTCCTCCAGCATGGAGCCGCGGGCGCCCAGCGCAGTGTTGAGCGACATGACCAGCCGCTCGCGCAGGGGATCGATGGGCGGATTCGTCACCTGGGCGAACAGCTGCTTGAAATAGGTGGCCAGGATCTTCGATTTGGTCGAGAGAATCGCCAGCGGAGCGTCATCGCCCATGGAGCCGACCGGTTCCTTGCCGGTTTCAGCCATCGCCTTGACAATAAATTGCAGGTCTTCCTGCGTAAGCCCCGCCGCTTTCATCCGGCGCAGGAGAGAATCAAAACCGGGGACAGTCCCCGCCACAGGGCCGGCGGCGGGCAAGCCCTGCGGGGACAGTCCCCCAACGGTTACGGCGGGCTGGCCCTCGTTGAGCTTGATCAGGTCGGGCCTGAGCATGTTGGAATGAATCCAGGCCGCGTACGGTTGTTTCTCGGCCAGCTCGTGCTTGATGTCGTGGTTGCGCAGGACCTTCTTCCGCGCGGTGTCGACCGCGATCATCTGCCCCGGACCCAGCCGGCCGGATTCGATCACCAGCGCGTCGTCCAGGTCGACGATGCCGACCTCGGACCCCACCACCACGATGCCGTCCCGCGTGATCTTGTAGCGGGCGGGCCTGAGACCGTTCCGGTCCAGCGTGGCAGCCGCCACGATCCCGTCGGTGAAAGCCAGCGCGGCCGGGCCGTCCCACGGCTCCGACAAGCAGGCCTGGAACTCAAAGAAGGCCTTGTCCTTCTGGTCCATCCCCGGCATGTTCTGCCATGCTTCCGGCACCAGCATCGTCATCGCGTGCAGCAGGTCGATGCCGGAGGCGACCAGCAGTTCCAGCACGTTGTCCAGCATCGCCGAGTCGGATCCGCCCGGCTGAATCACCGGCACCAATTCCTGGATCTTATCGTTCCACACGGGAGACTTGAGCTCCGGCTCCCGCGCCCGCATCCAGTTCCGGTTGCCCAACAGCGTGTTGATTTCCCCGTTGTGGCCGAGGAACCGGAACGGCTGAGCCAGCACCCAGTTGGGAAACGTATTGGTGGAGTAGCGCTGATGGAACAGCGCGATCGCCGTTTCGAACGAAGGGTCGGTCAGATCCTCATAAAAATGGTTGAGCTGGGTCGCGACCAAGAGACCCTTGTAGACGATGGTGCGGGAAGAAAACGAAGGGATGTAGCATTCCTCCAGCCGCGCCTGGGTGAAGGCCCTTTCGATCAGCCGCCGCGTGAAATAGAGCTGGCGCTCGAAAAGATCCACGGCCAGCTCGGCCGGCCGGCCGATGAGCAGATGCTGGATGGTCGGCAGAGTGGCCAGCGCTTTTTCTCCGAGCGCATCCGGGTTGACCGGCACCTCCCGCCATCCGTGCAGAACGAGCCCCTGCTCCCGGACGATCCGCTCCACGATTCCTTTGGCCGACAGCCGGGCGCTCGGATTTTGCGGCAGGAAGAAGACCCCGATCGCGAGATCCTGCGCGTTCGCCTTGCCGTTGCCCAGCCGGGCCAGCTCCCGCGCGAATAGTTTGCGCGGAATTTGGGTGAGAATCCCGGCACCGTCGCCCGATTTTCCGTCGGCTGAGACGGCGCCCCGGTGGGTGACACAGCAGACCCCCTGCACCGCCATCCGCAGGATCCGATGGCTGGGTTTGCCCGAGACGTCGGCCACAAAGCCGACGCCGCAGGAGTCCTTCTCGAATTCAGGCCGCCACAGTGTATTTTTCATCTTCTATAGACAAGAAAGGCAAGAGCCGGCGCCTGCGCCCTTGCCAATTCTTATGATAACGCTTCTCCGTCGGTCATTCAACGTTTTCATCGCGTTATACCGACCCCACCAGCTCACGAATCCGTCTTGGTTCTGCCTGAACATCCTCCACCGGCCCGGGCTCCGGCAGCTCCCGAAACTCCTCCACCCCGGCAGATGGAGCAAAGGGTCGCCAGATGGGGTGTTCCGGATAATCCTGGGCGAGCGATTTGAAACCTTTCTGAGCGCGCTGAGCTATTTCGTCTCCGAGAGTCGGGTATCCCAAATGCGTAAGGACCGCCGCGAATCCTTCTTCAAACACCAAGGCGGTGTTCCATAAAGCCGGGAGACGATTTCGCAGAACGCCGACTCTGAGACTCAACGGGAGTTCCCATCGAGCGAATTGCTGTTCGAATCGTGAACGTAATTCCTGCGATCCGAATTGGGGGGGAGGCAACCCTTGTTTCTCAATCCACCTGAGCAGAGCGGTGTAATGGGCCAACGCGTCGACATCCAAGGACGCTTGGCGCATTGATAAAGAAGAGAATTGCTCCGGCGGCGAGGAGAATTCCATCAAAAGGTAAGCCGCAATGCGTCGCATCGCTTCAGAGCTATCCAGGCTTCTTTCCTGCGGGTCTGATTCTTGCCTCTCCTCGTCTACAGCTTCTTTTAGCCCTGGAAGTTGCAATCCCCATACGGCTCCCTGATACGTCCCGGGATCGGCAACAAACGCGGCAGCGGATTCTTCCGAAAGGTTCCAAGTAGACATGAGATATCGGACTATTCCTGCCTGTATTTTTCGAAGGAGATCCCGGACGCGATCGTTTTCGGGAGGGTTCTCTTGAAGGTGTCGACTAATTTCGCGGACCATATTATCAAGGGCGTTCACTGTTGCTGGCTCCAGCTGGGGATCTTCCCGGAAAAATTTCCCAACAAGAGCAGGGGGGCGAAGCTCTAGAAAAAACGGCCAATTCCCTTCATCCATCACCCGCTGCAACTCGGTCAAGAAGCCAACCAGCTCCGCCTCATCCTCCTCCAGCCCGGCGGCGGGAAGAAGACCGTGGCGGATCGCGGTTTCCCTCACCAGCGCCTTCAATGCCAGCCGTTGGAGCGTGATCCCGGCTGTTTCGCGGAAAAGGATTTCAAGGATGCTCCCGATAGAATAGGTCGCGATCCCCGCGCCGTTCTCCGTTTGCACGCTGGGGGTCACCTCTCGCGCTTGAGTAAGAAAATTTTGGTCTTTGAGAAAGTAATTCAGATCCACCACGACGGCGCCCTCTTTATATCGAAGGGGGCTGTCCACACGGTGGACCAGCGGGCTGAACGGCTTGTCCGAAACCGGCTTGCCCAAGCCGGTTATGTTGAACACGACGTCGGCCTGAGCGATTTTTTCATGCAGAGCGGTCGAGACCGTCCCAGCAGCCGGATCATCCGGCTCCACGACAGAGAGGGAAAACCCGCTTCTTCGGGCGTGGCGGCTTACCTGTTCCGCTTTCCGAGGGTCCTGTTCCGCCGCGGTCACCTCAGCAACACCCCGATATTCCAACTCATCCACAAAAACGGAACCGACCCCGCCCAACCCTAAAACAACCACTCGAAGTCCTCTCAAGGAACCGACGTTTTCCTCGAACCAATCGGCGGCCGCGGCGGCATCGATCATCGTGCTCCAGAGCTGTCCGTCCGAGCGACGGACAAACATCTCCGCTCCTGGCGTCACCGCGAATTTCGGGTCCCGACTGCTGGAAAGATCTTTCCCTTCCGTTTTGAACGGGGCGCCAACCGACGCAGTGACCGCCTCAGCCCCGCCGGGGAAGCGAATCCCCTGCCGAAACGCCTGCAGAACGATCCTGAATTCCGCGATGTCCCTTTGGACGTCGCCGGTTGAAATCAAGTACGGGAGATAGGCATAAGGAACCGAAGAGCTCACTTGCCGGGTCAGCGCAGAGAGAACGTCGTTGATCATCGGATGGCTTTTTCTGGAGGTCCCGCCGGTAACGAACAAGTGGATCCGGGTGTTTGGAGGAAGATCCACGTTCTGTTCCCGAGCCGCGCGCTCCAATTTTTGAACAACATCGGCCAATTCCGCCGGGGATAATTCCTCCACCCCGGCAGTCAGCGCCTCCTCTACCCCGGCTTGATCGAGCCGAGGACGCAGGGCCATGACCGGATAAGGCAGGCCAAGAGAAAGGCAGAGGAAAGCCGTCCAAATCCTCCAAAAAGGAGGGATTTTCATAGTCGGGAAATGGCTCATGGGCTTGGTTTAAAAGGAGTTACGGGAAGTATAGCCGATGGAAGAGAAAAATGGCAAGATGTAAAAGTAGATTTTGCGTTACTCTAACTTGAAGATTGGGCTACCGTCCGGCGGATCATCACCACGGTCACCGGTCCAATCCGGGAGCGGATCTTCGCCAGCAGAGGAATGCGCTGTTCATCAGCGGAAAACCAGATGCGGGCATTGGCGCCATGAAAAAAAGGAACCGGGTAGGCCAGCTCCACCTGCCCTTCCAGGGCCGGCCAATAGCCGGCAGATCCGATTTTGACAATGCCGGCCTGGACCACGGTGCCGTTCAAGGCCCAGTTTTTCCCATCGGCGGAAATCTCCAGCGGGATTGTCTTGCCCAGCTGAACCGGCAGGGTGCGGGCGTAGTAAATCACGCTCAAACCGTCCTGCGTCAAGGGACTGACCGGCACGGAGATTTTCCGCTCTTCCGGAAGTTCGTGCAGGGAGGTTTGCGTGCTCGGGTCAAAGGTGATCACGCTCTCATGCACGCGCCACTGCCGCTTGAGATACGATTCGAACCGGCGAGGGGATACGGTCTTAGGATCCATCCAGCTGGTCAAGCGGGCCGTTACCGGATAGAAAGTGACCAGATACCAATTGGAATGGGCGTTAAAAGAGAGTTCGATCAGACCGTTTTTGTCCGGCCCTTCCGTGGTCAGGGTCGCCGTCCCCACCGGGATCCCCCACCAAAGAATGCTGTATTCCAGTTTCTCCCCCACCGGAACGGTGGCGACCGGAGGAGCGATTGAAACCTGCTTGGCCCGGCCCGCGGAGATCTCCCGCGAATGGGCCGGATACACGCCGGCCCGGGCGCAGCCGGCGGCGAAATTAAAAAGAAAGAGAGTAGAGAGTAGGAAGTAGAAAGTAGAAAAACCTCTACCCTTTACCTTCTGTTCTCTACCCTCTACTCTCTGCCTTTTCACCTATCAACTCCTCCGCCGCAATCAAAACCTCCTCCACCGTTACTGCCTTCAAACAGACAAACCCAATTGTACACCCATGCGCCAGGCACGGGCGGCATCCAACGTCGTGATGCAGGACCACGTCCCGAGGACCGGTCGGCCCCCAGCGGGTCGGGCTCAATCCCCCGCCCCATCGGCCAAAAATGGAAACGACCGGCGTTCCCGCCGCGCAAGCCAGATGCACCGGCCCGCTGTCGTTGGAGACCACGCAGGCCGCGTGCCGGAAAAGGCACACCAGTTCCCCCAGCGTGAACCGGGCCAAGGCATTCACCGATTTTTCCCGCATCCGGCCCAAGACCGCTTGTCCTTGCGCGATGCCGTCGGCTCCGGCGATTACGACCACTCGCGCGTTTTGTTCCCGCGTCAAACGGTCTCCGACCCTCGCGAAATGTTCCGTCGGCCAGCGCTTGGACGGACAGCTGGCCCCCGGATGCAGGACGACAAGCGGACGATCCTCCCGGATCCCTTCCTGGGCCAGGAACTGTCGGACCTTCTCCTCCTGCTCCGCGGTGGTGGGAACGAAGAGCGCCCGCTCTTTCGACTCCACACCCAGGAGCTGAAGAAGGTCTAGATTATACTCCAGCTCATGCCGGTTCCCTTCCCGCTTGATGTAAGGAATTCGCTGGGTCAGCATCCACGGCAAGCGGCGCGCGTAGCCGACCCTACGGCGGATCCCGGCCATCCAGGCGGCCCAAATCACCCGGTTCGTCGAATGCAGGATTACGGCCGTGTCGAACCGGTGCTCCCGCAGGCGCTGCGCGAACCGGAGGTTGCCGAGGATTCCCTTTTCCGCGCCGAATTTATCGTACAGAATCACGGCATTTAAATCCGGATTCCCCTCGATCAGCTCCCGGTGTTCGGGTCGCACCATCATCCCGAGATACGCGTCCGGGAACGCCGCGCGCAGGTTCCGGATCACCGGCGTGGAGAGCACCACATCCCCGATCCTGTCCGTCCGAACAATCAAAATCCGCGGCCCACTCATGTCTGAGGTTCGAGGATTTTCGCGGCGGCGGAGTAAACTTCCTCGGACGTCACCCATTGCATGCACTCGTGGCCGTACGGGCAGAGAGCCAGCTCGCACGGCGCGCAGATGAGTTTGCGCCGGACCACCGCGGAGCGCGGATGGCGCGGGCCGTATTTCTTCTCATCGGTTGGCCCGAAGATCGCGACGGTCGGCACGCCCATCGCTTCCGCGGCGTGCAGAGAAGCGCTGTCGTTGGTGATCATGAGGTTCGCGCGGGCCAGCAATGCGGCCAGTTCCCGGACCGTGGTCCGGCCCGTCAGGTCGGTCAAGGGCTGAGTCATCTTTCGTTTGACCTCTTCGGAAATCGGCCGTTCAGACTCTTCGCCGAGCAGAATCACCTGCGCCCCCTGCTTCAGGATGAGGCGCTCCGCTGTCTCGGCAAACCGGTCCGCCCTCCAGCGCTTGAGGTGACTGCGGGCTCCCGGGACCATCAGCACGATCGGCCGGCCGGTTTGGACCCAAACATTGACCTTCAACTGTTCCTCTGAACCAAACGGCAGTGAAACAATTTCCTTGGCCGAGGGGATCCCCAGCGACGTCACGAGCCGAAGATGGGTCACCGCGCGATGTTCCTCGACCAGCGCTCGTTTTCGGAGAATGGGGGTCCGCCGGGCCCACGGCATAAAGAGCGGGATGAGCGAATTCCGGAAATCAACGACCAGGCCGTAGCCCCGGCCCGAAAGACGGAGGATGCAAGCCAGCTGAGACCCCATCGGCGCTTTCTTTTCCCAGACCCAGACATGCCGGAAATGGGCTTCTCCGGTGAACAGCTCCCGCGTCCGAGGCGAGGCAAGGATATGGAACTCGGCCGCCGGATAAGCGGCCCATAAGGCCGACAGCGCCGGATAGGTCAGGATGGCGTCCCCCAAGTTGCTCAAACCGATGACGAGAACTTTCATTTCAGAAATTTTCCGGCGGCTTCGAGCACTTGCTCCACGGTAATCTGCTCCATGCAGAGATTGGCGGGACAATTCAGCCGATAACAAGGTACCGGACAGCCGATGGATCCAAACAGCGTGACGACGTTGGATGCTTCCTTGGGCCCGCTTAAATTCGGATCGGTCGGGCCGAACAGCGCCACCACCGGAACGCCCACCGCCAGACCCATGTGCAGGGGCCCGGAATCGTTGGAAATCAA
>CAZKNC010000058.1:0-1115 GCA_964553935.1 uncultured Planctomycetia bacterium
CCTGCAACTGGGGCGAGTGTTTTTTAACTCCGTCACGCAGGGTCTGCTCCGCCAGCTTCTGCAGGTTAAGATCCATGGCCGCGGTTACATCCAGTCCCCCCTGTTCGATGATCTCCCTGCCGTAGCGCTCCACCAGTTTCCCCTTGATATGGGCCAGGTACTGCGCGGCCTGACCGGGCGGGCTGAAGGTGACCTGCTGGGCTCGGAGCTTCTTTTTCTGGCGGGGAGTGATCATTTTCAGCTCCTCCATCCGCTTGTTGATTATTTTTTCCTTTTTCACCGAACCATTTGCTCCTTCATCAGCCGATTAAAATCTGATAATAGACGAGCCGCTTTTTCCGAATCTCCCGCTTCTTCCGCTTTGCGGATCAATTCCCGAAGTTCATCCAGCGTCATCCGGTGGCGCCGGCTCCGAATCCGCTCCACCAGCTCTTCCAGCGCTTTCTCCTTCTCCTGAGTGGCGTCGGCCCAGGCCCTCCATCGCGCCATCCGGTTCTCCCACTCGCCGGTTCCGCCGGTTCTCCCAGTCAGGAAAGCCCGCCCGGCCGAACCGGCCGGCTGTCCCGAATTTTCCAGCAGCCAGGAAATGACTTCCCGGACCTGGGGATCTTCCAAATCCTGAAGATCCAGCTGACCCTGCAGGCCCGCGCCGCGAGCCGGATCCTCCAATAAAAGACCGGCCAATCCCTCTTCGGCGCTCAATGCTGAAACCGAAACCGGCTCCGCCTTCTCCGCCGGCACCGCGTTCTTCCGGCCCGGCGGGTCCGGCCGCAGACGCTCCAATTCCGTCCAGAGGACCTTCTCGTCCAGCGCCAGGATCTCCGACAGGCGCCGGATGTAGTCGGCCCGCTGAATCGTATTGGGCACCTTCTTCAAGGTCGGGAGAAGATCCTGGCAAATCCGGATCCGCCCCTCCGTCTCCCGCGGATTGAACTGCCGCGTCAATAACCCGACCCGATAATCGAAGAGATCCTTCGATTCCTGCAGAACCCGGGCGAACGCCTCCACCCCATGATTCCGGATCAACGAATCCGGATCGGTGCCGGAGGGCAGAACCGCCACCTTCACCCTCATCTCGGCTTCCAGACACAGGTCCAGCCCCCGGAGCGCGGCGG
>CAZKNC010000058.1:1125-7755 GCA_964553935.1 uncultured Planctomycetia bacterium
AAGCTGGTCCCCATCGAGGCCACGACGTTCCGGATGCCGTGCTGAAAGGGCATCACCACGTCCAGGTACCCTTCCACCACGATGCAGAAATCTTTCTCCCGAATCTGCCCGGCCGCCAAGTGCAGGCCGTACAGCACGTTGCCTTTGATGTACAGCTCCGTCTCGGGAGAATTGAGGTACTTCGGGCCCTCGGCCCGCTCCTGATAAAGACGGGCTCCGAACGCGATCACCCGTCCGCGGGAATCCCAAATCGGAAAAATCACCCGCCCCCGGAACCGATCGTACCAGCCTTCCCCGCCTTCTCGAGCCGACGCCAAACCGGCCTGCACCAGCGCGGCGCCGCCGATCCCTTCCTCCGCGGCCCTCTGAACGAGAGCATCCCACCGATGCGGAGCGAAACCAACGCCGAACTCCCGCTGGATCGCCGGATCAACCCCCCGTTTCCGAAGATAGACGCGGGCCTCCTCCGCTTCCGGAGCCTCCTGCAGAAGCCGCTGATAAAACTCGGCAGCCAGCTCATGCGCGCGATAGAGCGGCTGATTCCGCTTCGCGGACCCGCCGCCCCGGCCGGAGCCGCGGGGGATTTCCACTCCCGCTTTTTCCGCGAGCAGTTCCACCGCCTCGGTGAACTCCAGCTTCTCGTGCTTCATCACGAAGCTGACCAGGTCGCCGCCGGCCCCGCACCCGTAGCAGATGAAGAACTGCTTCTCCGGGTAGACCATGAACGAGGGCGTCTTCTCCGCGTGAAACGGGCAAAGGGCTTTGAAGTTCCGGCCCGCTTTTTTCAAAGAGAGATACCCGCCGATCACGTCCACGATGCTCAGGCGGTCCTGGATTTCCCTCAGGGTCGTTTCAGGAATCATCGACCCTTACTTCCGAAGTCGCCGGATGAGCCCCGTCAGGTTGTCATAAATGGCAGGCGCCATTTGAGAAACCTTCCGTCCGCTCAAGGAGTGCTGCTCGATGGACTCCTGAAGGGGAGGCGCCGGCAGTTGAAGAGAAGCCACCAAAACGATGCTGGTCAACAGCAGTCCGCGGACCAGCCCCGCGGCCAATCCGCCGATGGAATTGATTTTCTTGTTAAAGGTCAGCTGCATCAGCTTCTCTGCCAATCGGAGGAGCCGGGTGACCGTGAAGTATCCTCCCACCGCCAGCACCGCCATCGCCAGCACGCTGGCCCATTCCATGCCAAAGAACGACCGAGCCGCGATCCAATCTCCGATCGGCTGATAATACCGGAAAGCAAACATCAATCCCCCGACCGTTCCGGTAATCTTGATAAGTTCGGCTCCAAGACCAAGACGGAAACCGATGTAACCCATTCTAACTAAAAGGATTACAGCTAAAACATCGACCCAGTTAAATCGATCTAAAGGAATAGTCGTCACGATTGCGAGGGAGGAACTTAAAAGAAGTATACCTGTCTTGAAGTCAAACTGTCAAGGTGAGCGGAAAAAAAGATCTCAAGAACCCTGCTGAAGTTTTCGGAGGTCTTCCGGCGAGATTTGCGGAACAAATTGGAGGTAATCCCTGCGCGTCTGTTCAAGGATGGTCAGATAGCGCCAGGTTTCACCGGCGAGTTTGCCCTGCACGTCGCTCACCGCGGTCGAGCGGCCCGAGATGCATTTCTGCGCGTGCGAAGCGGACAGGTAATAACGCCTCAAACGGACGATCTCCCCCTGGACCCGCTCGTCCGGTTCGCCTTCGGAGAAAACCCGGAATACACCCAGAGACATCAGCAAATCATCGGCATTCACTTTGTAAATCCAATACGCGCGAACCCGATCCTGGCCGGACTCCAGAACAGCCCGATGAACATCCACGTCGCAGCGGCCCAAAACGCGGTAAATCCACTGGAGATAGGCCGGATCGATGTACGAGACGAGCAGACCCGCCATGTAGGCATTGACGTCCTCATCCTCCAGGCGGCCCGCGTCCAGATGCAGTTTAATGCGGGATTTGAGAAGCAGTTCCACCATGCAGCCGAAGGTGCCCTCCGGCTGCGGCCGGCCCAGCGGTTGATACCGTGTCTGGATCGGAAACACGGCGAATCGCCGTCAGGCCAGACGGCTCCTGAGCCGAACCGGTCGAGCGGGTACCGGCTGTCTGGAATCCGAAGGATGAAGCCGGCCCGTATCCGCCGCCGGCTCCTGTTGAAACGGCGCCGGTTGAACCGGATCGGCCGCCTGCCCTTTCATCCAAAGGACCCCGAGCGTCATCCCCAAACCCAGCGTGAGCCAGGGCAGGATTCTCGGAATCCAACCGGAGATGCCCCGGACCTTTTCCGGTTTCGGAAAACGCCAGGGCACCGCCGGGCTCCAGCCGCCCGTCGGAACCGGGAAATTATCCCCGTACTCGAGAGGGATTCGCACGGTTTTCCTCCATCAGATCGGATGCCAACCGGCGAACCTCCGCGGCCCCGCTGGAAATCTTCTGGATCAGGCGCTCTTCCAGATCGGCGTCGCTCCGGAGCCCTTCGCCGCTCAGATTGACCTTGCGCAGAAGATCGATCAGGGCGGAAATGATGCGGGTTCTCGGAAATTTAACACCGGTAGAAAAAAGCGCGTCCTTCCCCATCTTGTCCAGGTAATCCACCTGGGACCGATCCAGGAACGTCACGACGCGGTGCACCTGTTTGCCTTGCGCCGACTGCTCTGGGTTACTCTTCATGGCTCATCCTCCTCTAGGGCTTTTTTAAAGCCCAACAATTCCTGCATAAAAAATGCCTGCCGGCTCCAGTGTGTTGATTTTGGAACCCACAGGCATCGGGTCCTTTGGCAGCCCGACTATCCCTGACCTCATCGGCCTGGATTCGCGGCTTTGCGTCCCACCGTTACCGGTGGTTTGCCTTTGTCACTGGTATCCCAAACAAAGCATGGCTGATGGCCTTGGCATTTGTCAAGGGTGGCAGGAGAGAAATTTACCTTGTGCGAAGAAGATAGGAGACGAGCGAAACCGCGGCGACGCAGGCGGTTTCACAGCGCAGGACGTTCGGGCCCAGCGAGAAACGGCGGGCACCGTTTCGGACCGCCTGCTCGATTTCAGAGGGAGTAAAATCCCCTTCGGGACCGATGAGAAGAAGGGGCTTGCGGCAGTTACCCGCGAGGATCTCTGAAAGCTCCTCCCAGGGGCCTTCGACTGAAGCCAGCAGGACCCGGTCATATTCCTGAAAAAGCGGGATCAGGTCCCCCCAGGCCAGCGCGGGCACGATTTCAGGGACCCTCCCCGCTCCGGACTGTTTGACCGCTTCCACCGCGATCCGGCGAAGCCGATCGGCTTTTTTCTCCAGGTCCGCCGGTTTCCGAACCACGGTCCGTTCGGTGATGAGCGGGATCAGCCGGCGGACCCCCGTTTGAGTCGCCTGATTGACGATCTCATCGAGCTTGCCCTGGCCGGGCACGGCGATCCCTAAGGTCATCCGGTAGGGCGGTTCGAAAATGGGACGGGACGGCCCGACATGGGGCGCGATTTCTCGGGACGAGACCCGCAGGACCTCCGCGGAGGCCTCGCGGCCGGCCCCGTCGGAGCAAATCAGCGGATCGCCGGGAGCCACCCGAAAAACGCGGGCGAGGTGATGGGCCTCAGCCCCCGAGAGGAGAACCTCCCCTTCCCCCCATTGCTCCGGGGAAAGGTAACAGCGGATCATTCCGCTCTTTTTTCTTCGGGCGGGTCGTCGGACCTCCAGCGGGCCAAGTGGCTGCCTTCAAAGAAAAGATGCTTGGTCCGCGACATGTATTCGTAATCGATCGGCAGAGTGGAGATGCGCCCCCGGTAGATCCACTCCTCCCGGAGGACACCCAGCTCATCCACCCCATGCTGGACTTTGTGGTCGGGAGGACCCCAGTCCTCCAGCACCGCTTCTTTGGTGGTGCCCAGCGTGAACGGTGCGCTCGTTCCGAACGGGTGGGAGAGCGCCTGCCGGGCGGTTGGGGTTTCGACGTCACTGCAGCCGGAAAAAATAAAAAGACTGCCTGTCGTCATTGCGAGGACTGCGAGCATTCTGTTGTCCAAGGGTTTCTCCTTAAAAGGAAGCCCCCGCCAGGATCGCTGGCGGGGGCTTTTGTTTCCCAAGACGTCAGGTACTGACGACTCGGAAGTTAGAACTTGACGCTGCTGCTTCCTCCAACCGTCCAGGCCATATCGTTGCCCCGGTTGAAGGACGCCGCCGGCTCGTCATAATAATCGCCGGGCAAGAACACGCCGCCGAACAGACCGAGTTGAACATCCTCGGTGTAGTCGTACACCAGTTTGGCGTCGATCTCATCGCCCGCGTGATGACTGCGGCCGGGACGAGGAGCTTCGTCAAACCGAGCATGCGTGTACCGCGCCCACAACGTGACGTCCTGCATCGGGCTCAGTCTGACGTCGCCGTAGATCAGGTGGCGGTTCGTCGCCGCGCCCGTGTCATTGGTGTCAAACGTCGTGTAGATATTCGGGTAGGAGTCCGCGCCGGAGAAGAAGTCCTGGATATAGGTGGTGAAAGAACCCCTATAAACAGAGTCCCAGGCGTTGAACTCATCATTGCGATCGGCACCATCGGCTGCTTCGCGATTTCCGCTGGGCTCTTCACCGGAGAAAAAGACCCAGCCGGCACCGGTCGACGGAGTCCACGGCATCTGCGCCCACGTGTAGTTGGCGTAGACGTTCGCGGCCCAGGCATCCCGGTCCCGCTCCTGAACACTGGCTCCAGTGAGGTCCGTCAAATCTCCCCACTGGTGGGCAGCTTCGCCCGACAGCTTCAGGTTCTCCACCGGAGAACCGGCCAACCGCAAACCAGCGGTATGGACCTTGTTCGCCTCATACGAACGGGCAGCACCCGCGGAGGTCGCGTCGTTGACCGTTACCGTGGAAGCCGCGCGAGCGGAACCATCGATATCCTTAAAGAACCAATACGGTTCCACTTCGGCGTCCCAGCGGTCGAACTTGTAGTTCACCAAGGCGCCATACAGGGTTTCATCGTTATCCGGAACACCCGTTTCGTTGACCTTGGCCCAGACACCTTCCACCGTAACCGGCGCGAAATCGAGAATCAACCGAACCGCGTCGAACGAGTTGAAGGCGCTGTACTCCTGCCCGTTGGTCTGCGTTTCCGCACCCGGCGTCGTATCCGCAAAAACACCTTCCGGATCGGTCAGAAGACCGTTGCCCACGATGAATCCGGTGCCGTAGACAAGGTTCTGGCGGCCGGCGATGACCGTCAAAGGAGAATAGAGGAACTCCTTCAACGTGACATAGGCGTTGTCGATCGTGATCTGATCGATACCGGCCGCTTGACTGGACCACTTGCGCTGGTTCAGCAGGCGGACGGACGTCGAGACATTGTCCGTCAGGTCCGCGTCCACGTTCAGGTGGACGGTGGACAAGACGAAGCGCTCGTCGTCGTCGTTGGTCACCGCATCACCCGCAACAACCGTGTTCGCGGGCTGGTTACCCTGCTTGTACTTCAGGTCGTAGTTGCTGTGGGAAATCGCCTTCATATCGATATCGCCACTGACCTTGATGTTCTGAACCTCGGCGTAAGCGGTCCCGGTCAGGGCCACGGCAAACGCCAGAAGTCCCACGAGTATTAATCGACGCATCGTGTTTAACCCTCCCTCCCTTTATGTGTCTACAGTGTCGGGGCGCACCCCATGGCGCGCAACCCGTCATTTCGGCCAAAAGTCAGGGGAGCTGACTTCTTCATTTTACCGTCGGCCCGGTTCGCACAAGCGGCGTCCGGCCTTTCTGGGCACCACGAACCTTTCTCCCCTATTTATCGGCCAGTCCCTTGTGCGAATAACCAGGGCCTGCCGTGAAACTGCGTGAATCATAATACGCACGAACTTACGGTGTCAAGAACAATTTGTTACAACAATATTACGCCTGCTTCAGCGCGGCTTTCGGCCGGCAACCCTTTCCACTAAACAGCTTGCGTTCCTGTAAATCCGCTCCACCTCCCCCGCTTTGAGGCCGGCTCCCAGCGCCACGGTGCGCGCTTCCGCGTAGGTCAGGAGGTCTTCCGGGCTGTGGGTATCGGTGTTGAGCACCAGCCGGGCGCCGGTTTCCTGAGCCATCCGGACCACGTGGCCGTTGGAAAGGGAATGCCCGCGGCGGGCCGATATCTCGAGCGCGATCCCCCGCTTGGCCGCAACGCGGGCCTCCTCGCGGGTGATGAGACCGGGGTGAGCCAGGACGTCGATGTCCAATTGGAGAGCCGTCTTGTTCGTGCCGGGAGCGACCGGCTCCACGGTGGTCTCTCCATGAACCACGACCAGCTGGGCGCCGGCGGCGCGGGCGGAAGCCACCACCGCGGCCAAATCGCTCGGAGGGACGTGCGTGATCTCCACGCCCGGCACCACCACCAGCTTGCCGCTCTGGTTCAGCCGCTGGCAGACCTGCACCAGCTGAGGGACCAGAACCTCCACGTTGGAGGCGTCGACATGGTCGGTGATGGCCAGCGCCCGGTAGCCCTTCACCTGGGCCCGGCGAACCAGCTCGGAGGGGATCAGCTCCCCGTCGCTGAAGAACGTATGCGTGTGCAGATCAATCATGGAGTTCTCCAATCTACGCGCCTGGCGGGATTCGAACCCACGACCCCATCCTTAGGAGTGAGGTGCTCTTCCAACTGAGCTACAGGCGCAAAAGTCAGTC
>CAZKNC010000059.1:0-4723 GCA_964553935.1 uncultured Planctomycetia bacterium
AGAGTTGCAGGTACTTTGAATTCCGCCACCTCGGAAGGGGTTTCCTTCTGGCGAACCACTTTGTTGAAGACGGTTTCGGCGGCACTGGCGGCCGAAGCCCCGTGAAATTGAGTGACGAGGATCCGGGCCAGTTTCTGCTTGGCTTCCATGGGGTGCATCGTCTTCACGGCGGCCAAATCCTCATCGGTAAGCAGTTCATAGTAGCGGAACATGAGAGTGTCCGGGATCGACATCAGCTTGCCGTACATGGAATCGGGCGGTTCGGTGACG
This sequence comes from uncultured Planctomycetia bacterium, assembly GCA_964553935.1. Classification (GTDB taxonomy): domain Bacteria; phylum Omnitrophota; class Gorgyraeia; order 1-14-0-20-64-10; family 1-14-0-20-64-10; genus CAZKNC01. The sequence goes on from CAZKNC010000059.1 coordinate 271, forward strand.
CCAATCGCGTTGCCGAGCGACTTGGACATTTTCTGGGCGCCGTCGGTCCCTTCCAGCAGCGGCAGGGTCAGCACCACCTGCGGCTCTTGGCCAAACCGCTCCTGGAGAGCCCGGCCGAGAAGCAGGTTAAACTTCTGGTCGCTTCCGCCCAGCTCCACATCGGCCTTCAACGCCACCGAGTCGTAGGCCTGAATCAACGGATAAAGAGATTCGGTAACGGTCAGGGAGGCCCCGGATTTCAGCCGCTGGGCGAAATCGTCCCGCTCCAGAAGACGCGGCACCGTCAGTTTATTAGCAATCGCGAGGAAATCGGCCAGCCGAAGCAGACCAAGCCATTCGCTGTTGAAGCGGACTTCAATCCGGCTGACATCCAGGATTTTAGACACCTGGTCTTTGTACGTCTGAGCGTTGGCCAGAACCTGCTGAGGCGTCAGAACTGGGCGCAATTCGGTGCGGCCCGAGGGATCGCCGATCATGGCGGTGTAGTCGCCGATCAAAAAAACAACCCGGTGGCCGAGTTTTTGAAATTGCGCGAGCTTGCGAAAGAGAACAGCGTGACCCAGATGAAGGTCGGGAGCGGTGGGATCAAACCCGGCTTTAACGACGAGCGGTTTGCCGAGAGAGAACTTTTTTCGGAGATCCTCCTCGGAGATAAGCTCTGAGATGCCGCGTTTCAGGAGGAGAAGCTGCTCGTCAGAAGATTTCATGAGATTGCTTCGACCACTGCGTGGTCTCGCAATGACGAAAAAACTAGACGCGTTTGAGGGAAAGGGCGATGCGCCGCTGCTCTTCGTCGACCCGCAGAACGCGGGCCTGCAGAGTGTCGCCCACCTTGTACTGGTTTTCGAGGAAAGCGATCACCGCGTCCCCGCCCGGCTCCTGCGTTTCACTGCCGGCGGGAAGAGCGGCGACTTTTTCGCCCTTGGCCGGGCGCTTGGCCGGAACACGCTTGAGGTGAACCGGCAGGCGGACCGGCAGTTCCGAAAGATGCGCCAGCCCGTCCAGATCCTTTTCAATTTCAATAAAGACGCCGAACGGCGCGATCTTGGTGATCTTGCCTTCCACCAAGGTTCCACTGGGATATTTCTCGGCCAGCGAAGCCCAGGGATCGGTCTGAAGGGCTTTCAAACTCAAGGAGATTTTCCGGTTGTCCGGATCGGCCGAAGCGATCAGGACCTCGACTTCCTGGCCTTTTTTCAGCGCTTCAAAGGGGTGGTTGTAGCGGCGGGTCCACGACAGATCCTGAACGTGCAGAAGCCCTTCGATGCCGGGAATCAGCTCGACGAACGCTCCGTACTCGGTCATGTGCTGGACCTTGCCGATGATGCGGCTTCCAACCGGATGCTCCTTGAGGAAGGTTTCCCATGGATTGGCTTCCGCCTGCTTGAAACCCAGGGCAATCTTCTGGTTCTCGCGGTCGACACTCAATACGACGCAGTCCACCTCATCGCCGACCTTGACCACCTCGTTCGGATGGGACGGCCGCTTGGTCCAGGAAAACTCGGAGATATGGACCAGCCCTTCCAGCCCTTTCTGTAGTTCCACGAAAGCGCCGTACGGCATGACGGAAACGACCTTGCCCTTAATCCGGCTTCCGACAGAATAGCGGCTTTCCACCTGGTCCCAGGGATTCGGGGTCAGCTGTTTGAGGCCCAAGGAGATCTTCATGGTCTCCCGGTCGAACCCGAGCACCATAACGTCCACCTTTTGCCCGACCGAGACCACCTCGCTGGGATGCCCGACACGGCCCCAGCTCATATCGGTGATGTGCAGAAGCCCGTCCACCCCGCCCAGATTGATGAACGCGCCGAAATCAGTGATGTTCTTGACGGTGCCCTGCCGCACCTGGCTCACTTCCAGTTCTTCCAGGATCTTCTGCCGGACCTGATCCCGCTCCCGCATCAGCGCGTCCCGACGGGAGACCACGATGTTCTTGCGGGCCTTGTGAACCTTGATGATGACCACACCCAGCGTCTGTCCGACCAGGGAATCCAGGTTGCCGAAACCGCGCAGGAAAACCTGGGAGGCGGGCAGGAAGGATTCGACCCCCTGAACGTCCACCATCAGGCCGCCTTTGACCTTCCGGGTGACCTTGCCGCTGACCAAATCCCCCTCCTTGGTCTCGACGAGCAGGCGTTCCCAGCCCTTCACCCGCTCGGCTTTCCGCTTGGAAAGGACAATCAAACCGGAATCGTCCTCGACCGACTCCAGGAGAACTTCGATCTCGTCGCCTACCTTGGGATTGGCAGGGCGATCGAACTCCTCCAAAGAAACGGTTCCCTCGGACTTATAACCGACGTCTACCAGCACATCGGTGGAGGTGACGGCGATAATCCGGCCCTTGACGATTTGGCCTTCTTGAAGCGGTTTGAGGCTCTCGTCGTACAGTTTCGAGAGCTCTTCCATAGCGACAGACATCTTTTTAGACTCCTCGGACATAAGCAAGCAATTTACCAAGAACTTGGTTCGATTGCAACTTCGTATTATCGATCCGGATAGCCCCCGGGGCCGGCCGGAGGGGGGCGATCCGGCGATGCCGATCCCGCCGGTCTCGCTGTCGAACTTCCCGCAACACCCGCCGGAAGCTCGCCCGATGTCCCGCTTCCTTCAACTCCTCCCGCCGGCGCCGGGCCCGCTCGGAAGCGGCGGCGGTCAGGAAAAACTTCAGCGGCGCCTTCGGAAAAACAACCGTTCCAGTGTCCCTTCCTTCGGCCACGACGTTCCCGGACCGGCCCAGCACCCGCTGCTGGCGGACCAGCGCCCGGCGCACGCCTGGAAACGCCGCCACACGGGAAGCGCCGCTTGAAATTTCCGGCCGGCGGATCGAGCGGGTCACCTCTTTCCCGTCGGCGAAAACCCGGACCTTACCGGCGGCGGCTTTCTTGAACTCGATCCGGGTGCGGGCGGCCAAGCGGGCCAGCGCCGGGCCGTTCTCCCAGGAGATTCCCTTCTCTTTCGCTTGAAGAGCGACCGCGCGGTACATGGCGCCGGTGTCCAGATAAAGGAAACCCAGCTTCTGGGCCAGCTTGCGGGCGGCAGTGGACTTGCCGCTGCCCGAAGGGCCATCGATGGTGATAACGAAACGGCGGGTCTTCGCCGGTGCCCTGGCGATGCGCCGTTCGCGCCACCCCAGCGTGGCGTCGCTCACTGCCACATCCGTCCTCGCTCGTCCCGGCCAGGGAACCCTTCCGGGACACCGTGCCCGCTCGGACTCCTGAGGCCGCCGTGCCAGCTCACCGGCTCAGTCCCTTCGAAGTCGTTGACGGCGAAGCTGAGCCTGTCGAAATTCCCCCAAAAGCTTTTGAAAGGCTTTCCGACGGATTTCCCCTCGAAGCTTCTCTAATTTCTTGATCAATTGTCCTAGGGCTCGATTGACCTCGCTCCAGTTCATCCGAATTATTTCTTCCCATAATTCCGGATCACTGAGAGCAAGGCGTGTAACGCTGGCAAACCCCCCACCACTCACGCTTAATGCTTCTTTATCCACAGTACGTGCTAATGCTACCGAAACCAGATGAGGAACGTGACTGATTTGCGCCACCAAGCGGTCGTGACGCGAAGGGGTCATCGGAACGACGCGACCGCCTACCGATTCCCACAATTTAGACACGGTCCGAAAAGCTTCCGCAGGAGTCCTGGAGGTGCGCGTTACGATACACGCTGCTTTTTCGAATAAACCCTTTTCTGCAGCTGAAATTCCAGATTGCTCAGATCCCGCCATCGGGTGAGAGCCTGCATACAAAATGCGGTCGGGCAAATCTCTTTCCAAAACCCAAACAATCCGATTTTTTGTGCTGGCAACGTCGGTCAGAATAAAGGAAGCTTTTGAGGGTTTGGTAATATCTCGAATCTTCTGAGCTATCTTGATAACTGTCTCAGGAGGGGTGGCAATGACGACCAGGTCGGAATGGCCCAGCCAGTCTGGGCAAAGCTCGGTGTCGCCGTCGTCAATGGCTCCGCGGGCTTTCGCACGCCGGATCGTCGCTTCATGGCGGGAGAAGCCGATCACCTTGCGCGCGATTTTGCCCTTGCGCAGGGCCAGCCCGAGCGATCCGCCGATCAGCCCGAGCCCAACGATGCTAATCTGGCGAAATTTCAGATCTCCCTCCCGACGGCTTTGGCAACCCGCTTGAGTTCCTGCATGAGCCGGTCGAATTTCTCCGGCAGCATCGCCTGCGGCCCGTCGCAGAGTGCTTCCTCCGGCTTGGCGTGCACCTCGATCAGCAAACCATCCGCTCCGCCGGCGACCGCCGCCTTGGCCAGCGACGGCACGAATCCCCAGCGGCCCGCCGCGTGGCTGGGATCCACCACCACCGGGAGGTGGCTCAATGATTTGATCGCTGGGATCGCGCTCAAGTCCAGCGTGAATCGGGTCTCGGTTTCAAACGTTCGGATGCCCCGCTCGCATAGAATCACGTTGAAATTGCCGTTCTGCAGAATGTACTCGGCCGAC
>CAZKNC010000059.1:4733-7739 GCA_964553935.1 uncultured Planctomycetia bacterium
TTTCACCGTGGAGGCCATACCCCGCTTGAGCAAAACCGGTTTCTTGGACCGGCCGACCTCTTTGAGCAAGTCGAAGTTCTGCATGTTCCGCGCGCCAATCTGGATGATGTCGGTGTACCGCTCCACCTTTTCCAGGTCCCGCACATCCATGAGCTCCGTCGTCACCGGCAGGCCGGTCCTCTTGCGCGCTTCAGCCAGGTACTTCAGCCCTTCCTCTCCCAAACCCTGGAAACTGTACGGAGAGGTACGCGGCTTAAAGGCACCGCCTCGTAAAACCACGGCTCCCGACTTTTTGACGTGGCGCGCGACCGAAAGAAGGATCTCCTGATTCTCCACCGCGCAGGGCCCGGCCATCACCACGATCGCTTTTCCGCCCACCTTGACGCCATTGATGTCGACCACCGTGTCGGACGGCTTGAATTCCCGGGAAACCAGTTTGTACGGAGAGAGGATCGGCATCACCTTCTCCACGCCGGGGAAAACCTCCATGGGCTGGACGCGCAGAACGTCTTCCTCGCCGATGACGCCGATGATGGTCCGCTCGAGGCCGCGCGAGATCATCGGTTTCAGGCCCAGGGATTTTACCTTAGCCACGATGTGCTTGACCTGAGCTTCGGTGGTATTCGGTTTCAAAACGATGATCATCGTGATTCCTCCTTCAAGGCATGGATGAAAGCTTGGTTTTCCTCGGGCAGGCCGACGGTCACTCGGATGTGCTCGGGCAGCGCCCAGGCCCGCATGTGCCGGACAATGATTCCCCGTTTTAAAAGCGCTCGAGCGAGCTGTTCCGCCTGAGGACCTGCGCGGAACAGGATGAAATTCGCGGCGCTTGGAACGGCTTCCAGTTTCAACTGAGACAGTGCTTCGTACAAGAGATTCTTTTGTTCCCGCAGCAGCCGCCGGGTCGCTTCCAAATGCTCGGCGTCATCCAGCGCGGCCGCCGCGGCGGCTTGCGCCAAAGAGTTCACGTTGAACGGCTCACGAACCCGCTGCATCGCCTCGATCAGCGGCTGGGCCGCGACGCCGTAGCCGACCCGCAAGCCGCTCAAGCCGTAGGCCTTCGAGAATGTCCGCGCGAAAATCACCGAATGATGGGAAAGGTACGCCCGGCTGTCCGGATAATCGGGAGCGTCCACCAGCTCCGCGTACGCCTCATCCAGGAAAACAATCACGTGATCCGGCAGGTCTTTCAGGAACGCCTCCACCTCCGCCCGCGTCACGTAGGTGCCGGTAGGATTATCGGGGTTGGCGATAAAAACCAGCTTGGTCCGCCGGGTCACCGCCCGGCGCATTCCTTCCAGATTGTACCGAAAGTTCCTTAAACCAACCAGGCGGATCCCGGCCTCGGCCTGTTGGGCGGCGATCTTGTAGATCAAGAACGTCGGATCGGCGATCACCACCTCGTCCCCCGGCTCCAGGAACGCCCGCGCAGCGAAGGTAATGATTTCATCCGACCCGTTGCCCACGATGATCTGCTCCGGGGCCACACCCAGCCGCTCGGCGAGCTTCCGCGTCAGATAAAAACAGGAGCCGTCCGGATAACGGTGCACGGAACCGAGCGCCGCGCGCATCGCTTCCACCGCTTTCGGGCTTGGGCCCAGCGGATTCTCATTGGAGGCCAGCTTGATCACGCGGGAGAGTCCCAGCTCCCGCTGGACCTCTTCGATCGGCTTGCCCGGGATGTACGGCGTGATGCCGGCCAGGATCTTTCGCGCCAAAGAGCTCAGCATCCGTAGGAACCCAAAACCCTAACTTCTTTCGCTGACTGTTCAAGTTTTCTCAGCGCCTGTTGAACATTCGGCTCGCTTTCGTGTCCTTGAATGTCGATGAAGAAAACGTACTCCCACACTTTCTTTTTGGAAGGCCTGGATTCGATTTTCGTCAGGTTGATTCCATACCGTTTAAATGGAACCAGCGCATCGTGCAGCGCACCCGGTTTGTCTTTCAAAACCAACAAGAGAGATGTCTTGGATGGGCGCTTCAGCGGACGGTGTCCCAATCCAAGGATCAGGAATCGCGTTCTGTTCTCTCCGCGGAGAGGGATGGAAACCGCTTGAAGACCCCTCTCCAACGCGAGATCCCGCCGGCCGATAGCCGCATTCACCCCCCGCGTGGACCGCATGCTCCGATCCAGCAGGTGTTCCACCGCTTCGGCGGTCGAGCTGGTTTCCATGCGAGCAGCGGAAGGAAGCTTTCGATCCAGCCAACGGCTGCATTGCGCCAATGCTTGCGGATGAGAGAAAACGAACTTGATTCTCCCGAATACCGCTTTATGCCGAGTAATCAAAAAATGCCGAATGGGCTGCTCGATTTCTCCCCAGATTCGAACAAGGGTTTTTGGATAGTCAATGAACCGATCGAGCGTGTGCGTCACCGCCCCTTCCAGCGAGTTTTCAATAGGAACCACGCCGTAGTCCGATTCTCGCCGCTCCACCATGCGAAATACCTGGTCGACCGTTGGCGCGTGAAGGTAGCGCGCCTCTCGGCCGAAATACTGCAAAGCAGCGAAGTGGGTGTTGGTCTTTTCCGGGCCCAGGTAAGCAACGGTGGTGAGCATGGAACTACCTTTTGCCCTGCAGGCGGCGGTTGTGCCGCAGGATCACCTGGAAGATCGCTCGGACCGCGGAAGGGGAGAGCGGTCCGCCGTTGGAACGAATCATGCGGCTCAACACTGCGGACTCCCGCTTGCCGTCGAAGATCGCCAGGCCCTGCCGGCGCTTGACCTCGCCGATCTTCCGCGCCACGGCCGCCCGCCGGTTGAGCAGCGCCAGCAAACGGATGTCGATCCGGTCAATTTCTCTGCGGAGATGGTTCAGCTTCATGCGTTGTCCCGTTCGTCCTGAGTAGGCCGTTCCCCTTCGACAAGCTCAGGGTGAACGGCCGTATCGAAGGACGGGTCCGTGGTCTCCTCCGCGGTCGTGACAATCTCCGCGCCGGATTCCGTGGCGGCGATGCCGGCCACTTCCCGCAGTTCCGCGGGAACACCCTGGAGCTCCTCGAGCGAGG
>CAZKNC010000060.1:0-7647 GCA_964553935.1 uncultured Planctomycetia bacterium
GCGTCCACGTCGTTCCGTTGCGCAAGATCCCTGATGAACGGGGAATGGTCATGCACATGCTCCGGCGGGATGATCCTCACTTTGTCCAATTCGGAGAGATCTACTTCTCCATGGTTTACCCGGGGAAGGTCAAAGGCTGGCATTTGCATACGCGGATGACTCTGAATTACGCGGTCGTGACCGGATCCGTTCGGCTGGTCCTTTACGATGACCGTCAGGGGTCCTCAACCCGCGGAGAGATCCAGGAGCTCCTGCTGGGAGAAGACTCTTATCAGCTCGTTCAAATCCCCCCCTATATTTGGAACGCCTTTCAAGGAGCTGCCGCGTTTCCATCGATCGTAGCCAACTGCAGTACTGAACCGCATGATCCGGGCGAAATTCAACGGGTGGATCCTTTCGTGAATTCCATTCCTTACCGCTGGAAACCATCGGGTCCATGACCTCCGATGCCCGGAAAGCTGTCGTCCTCGGGGCATCTGGTTTGATCGGGAGCCATCTTTCTGAATCTCTCGGGGCCTCGGGCTGGGAGGTTTTGGGCACCTACCACCGCTTTCCGATCCCGGAAGGGGTTGCTCTGGATCTCTCGCGGCCTGATCAAATGGCCGAATTGCTTGTTCGTTTTAATCCCCGCTGGATTTTCGTGTGCGCCGCAGAATCCAATGTGGACTTCTGCGAACAGCATCCCCGCGAATCGGCCGCCCTAAACGTCACGGTGGTGGAAACCCTTTGCCGTCTGGCCGCCTCACACGGGTCAGGAGTGGTTTTTTTCTCGTCAGACTATGTCTTCGACGGCACCCACGGCCCCTATGCCGAGTCCGATCCAGTCCATCCTTTAAGTGAATATGGCCGGCAAAAAATCAGGGCGGAAGAAACGATCCGGAAAAGCCTCCGCGATCATCTCATCCTGCGCGTGACAGTGGTGTACGGATGGGAACGCCAGGAGAAAAACTTTTTGGGGCGCGCGCTGGCGCAGCTCCAGCGAAACGAACCTCTTCAGGTACCCAGCGACCAAATCGGCACGCCGACCCTCGTCAACGACGTGGCTAAAACCGCGGTGGACCTGGTCGAGCAGGGGCTGCGCGGCACCGTCCATGTGGCGGGACCGGATTGGATCAGCAGAGAACAATTTGCCGTGGAGATTGCCGGCGCGTTCGGCCTGCGTTCCGATTTAATCGTGGGCGTCCCCACCGCCCAGTTAAGGCAGAAAGCCGCTCGGCCGCTTCGGGCCGGTCTTCGAAGCGAGCGTCTCTCTCCGGACTTCGTTCAAGGGATGCGCTCCTGCCGGGAAGCTCTCCGCTGGCTCAAGGAACATCCGCAGGAGCGGGCCTCATGAGTCAGGATCGCCTCGAAAAGATCCGCGAACAGCTTCGGCGATTGCTGGCCGATTATCACCAGGTCCGTCATGCGGACCAATCGTTTATCCCGGGGACCACTCCAGTGCCGGTTTCGGGGAAAGTGTACGATGAATCGGAATTATTCCATTTGTTGGACGCCACATTGGATTTCTGGCTCACGTCGGGCCGCTTCGCGCACGCGTTCGAACGGGAGCTGGGCCGTCTTTTAGAGGACCGGCCCGTCGTGCTGTGCAACTCCGGCTCCTCCGCCAATCTGCTCGCGGTAAGCGCCTTGACCTCCCCCTCTCTGGGCGAGCGCGCCCTGCGGCCGGGCGACGAGGTCATCACCACCGCCGCTTGTTTCCCGACGACCGTTAATCCGATCGTTCAAAACAGGCTGGTTCCGGTCTTCATCGACGTAAGCCTGCCGACCTACAACGCGCGAATCGAACGCTTGGAGGAAGCTCTCTCTCCGCGCACTCGTGCTGTTTTGCTGACCCACACGCTTGGAAACCCCTTTGAGGTTGCCGCGGCCCTCGAGTTTTCGAGGCGGCACAATGTGTTCCTGGTGGAAGACTGCTGCGACGCCCTGGGCTCTTCCTACGATGGAAAACCGGTGGGAACCTTCGGAAGCCTGGCCACTTTCAGTTTCTATCCCGCGCATCAAATCACCATGGGCGAAGGCGGGGCGGTCGTGCCGGCCGACGGCAGGCTGAAAAAAATCCTGGACTCCTTTCGGGATTGGGGCCGGGATTGCTGGTGCGATACGGGAAAAGACAATACCTGCGGGAAACGATTTGGCTGGGAGCTGGGCGGCCTGCCGGCCGGCTACGATCATAAATACCTCTACTCCCACATCGGCTATAACTTGAAATTGACCGACCTGCAGGCTTCCATCGGGCTGGCTCAAATCGCCAAACTCCCCCTTTTTTCCGAGCAACGGAAGAAAAATTTCGCAGCTCTTCAGAAAGGACTGCTTCCGTATCAGGAGTTTATCCATTTGCCCGAACCCACGCCGCGTTCCGACCCCAATTGGTTCGGCTTTCCGATCACCGTGCGTGAAAAAGCCCCCTTTCCCAGAGACAAGCTCGTCCGTTTCCTGGAGAACAAACGGATCGCGACCCGCATGCTGTTCGCCGGAAACATCACGCGCCAGCCCGCCTATCGGCAGGTCGATTACCGGGTCGCCGGACCACTGGACACCACGGACGCCATCATGCAGCGAACGTTCTGGGTCGGCATTTACCCTGGGCTGACCGAACCGATGAGGGCTTACCAGCTGGAAACGTTCCGGGAATTTTTCCATCAGCTCTAAACCATCCGCGGTCAGCCTCTGTATCCCCGCCTATAACCACGGGCGATACATCGGCGCCGCTATTCGCAGCGCCCTGCAGCAAACGGTTCCTCCCTCAGAAATCTTGATCGTCGACAATGCTTCTTCCGATAACACGCGCGCTATCGTTGACCAACAGAAACACCCGCTGGTTCGTTATGTCCGCAATCCGGAAAACATCGGGTTCGCCAAAAATCTTCAAAAAATTCTGGAGAGCGCCCGCGGGGAGTTCCTGGTGTTTCTTTCGGCCGACGATTATCTCGACCAAAATTACCTGGCGAAAACCTTGCCGGTCGTTTCCGAAAACCCTTCCGTCTCCTTCGTACATACCGGACATGACATCGTTTCCGAATCGGGAGCTTTCCTGGAGCGGCGAGTCTATCCTTGGAAAGCGTTTTCGCCGGAAAAGGAATTCCTCCTCCGGCTTGCGGAATGGGATCTCGCGGGAGTCTGTCTTTCTTCCGCGCTGATCCGAACCTCTTTTTTAAAAGAGGCCGGCGGCATCGACGTCTCGCTGGATCACGCGGCAGATTATGGGATGTGGTTCCGCCTTTGCGGGCTGGGTCCGGTCGGATACGTCCCGGAACCGCTGGTCTTTTACCGGGTGCATCCTTCCCAATCGACGGGAATTTTAAAACCCGGGCTTCGCCTGCAGTTGACGAATCGGTTTCTTCGCACAGCACGGGAAAACAACGTTGACTTGGGCAGGCGGGCTTCCGCTCTTTGGCGCAAAGCTGTCTGGGTCTCCATTCGGGAGATCCTAAGCTTGTTATGAAAATTCTTCACCTGAACGACCACTATGAGAAGGTCGGCGGAGCGGAAATCCTGCTCTTTCGGGCACTGGAGGCCTTGGAGAAAGCTGGCGTCTCCAACGTGATTATTCATCAGCATCCGGCCGCGGCTTCGGATGAGCGGCGAACCTACCAAGTGCCGGAACTGGGGAAAGTTTCCCTCTCCCCTCATCGAAAAATGTTGGAAACGCTGAGACAAATCGTCGATCGGGAGCATCCGGACGTGATCCATGTGCATGATATTGGAAACCCCGACGTCATCGAGCTCTGCGGCCGGCTTCGGCCCACGGTTCAAAGCGTTCTCAACCACAGCTTCTATTGTCCCGGCGGATTGAAATACCTGCCCCGGCTCGGCAGGGTCTGCAAGCGTCCTTTTGGACTCGGCTGTATCGCTTCCGCTTTCCTGACGGGCTGCAACAGCATCCGGCCCAAGATTCTTGCGGCCTCTTATCGCCGAAGCCAGAGGATGCTTCGCTCGCCCCGGCATCCCCTGTTCGTGACGCTCAGCCATTATCAAGCCCGTCAATTGGAAGCCAACGGCATCCCGCCAGATCGAATCCGGGTACTGCCCCCCTTCACCGAGCTCCCTCCCGAGGAAGCGATTGGTTCCCGCTCCAGCGAACCGCTTCTTCTTTTCACGGGGCGGGCCTTTCCAGGGAAGGGCCTGCCGGTGCTTATTCGGGCCCTGCGGCACTTGAATGAACCGTTCCGCTTGGTGGTGGACAGCGACGGCCCGGAGCTTGCTCACTCGAAGAAGCTCGCCCAACGGCTGGGCCTGTCCCATTCCATCGATTTTACGGGATGGAGCTCTCCCTCGGAGCACGCGGGACACTACCGGGACAGTCGAGTTGTCGTTATCCCCTCGGTCTGGCCGGAGCCGTTCGGGCTGGTCGGAATCGAGGCGATGAGCTACGCGAAGCCGGTCGTTGCTTTCCGGGTGGGGGCCATTCCCGATTGGCTGGAGGACGGTGAGACCGGCTTCCTCATCGAACCCTACGATGAGGACCTCCTGGCAGGCAAAATCAAGTTTCTCCTGACCCATCCCTCGCAGGCGGCGGAGATGGGCCAAAAGGGCCGGCGACGGGTCCAGCGTCTTTTCTCAGAGGAAATTTATATGGCGAATCTGCTTAAAATCTATAAACAGGTGTTATCTTCGAAGCATGGGCCGGGATAAATCGTCTGTTCTTCTCCGGTTGATCCGGGAGGATGAACGGGAAATTCTGGACATCGGATGCAGCACCGGTTCCTTCGCGCAACAACTGTCGTCGCTGGGGAAAAGAGTCACGGGTGTCGAGGTTGATTCCGGCAAGGTTTCTTCCGCTTCCGTTTTTTGTGACGTCTTTATTCAGGGGGACGTGGAATCCGCGGAAACCGTCCGACAGCTGGAAGCCTTGGGGCGCCGTTACGACCTCCTCATCCTCTCCGAGGTACTGGAGCATCTGGTCCACCCGGAACAGACGCTTCATCACCTCAAGCCGCTTCTGCGGCAAAAGGGGTCCATCCTGGTTGTTCTCCCAAATGTAGCTTTCTATAAGGCGCGGCTGATCCACTTCATGGGCCACTGGCCGGCCCACCTGGAGGGGATCTTCGACAAAACGCATCTGCATTTCTTTACACTGAAAAGCGCCCGGGGCCTGCTGCAGGAATGCGGTTTTCACATTACCGCACTGGAGATCACCCATTACAGCGTTCGTTTTAAATTCCTCTACGACCGGTTGGTCCGGTGGTTTCCGGGGCTTTTTGGAGAGCAATTCGTGATTCGAGCGGATCTGGCATGATAGCCCCTGTGCAAGGGCAGATTCCACCTCCTGGGACGAGAGAGCACAACGAGTTTTTGAATTACGAATCGGGGAAAGCGGACGAGGAAGTGCGCCGGAAATTCGGAAACGGGCCGGGCCGGTGGCTTTCCGCGGTGATGGCTCATGAACCCCATTCCCTGCCCGCCTTGAACTATCTCCTGACGGACTCTCCGGTTGCCCAATTTATTCAAGGCCGGGTGCTGGATTGCGGCGCGGGAAGCTGCTGGCTGTCGGCGAAGATTTCCCAGTTGGAGAGGGTGCGGGGGGTGGTGGCTTTCGACCTCTCCTTAAAGTTTCTTTCAAGCGCTGGTGTGGAGTTGTTTCGTCATCTTGAAGGGGATCCCGCCAAACTTCAGCTCGCGGCGGGAACGTTTAACCGTCTTCCTTTCGAGGACAATACCTTTGACTGCGCCTTCCTTTTCGCGGTGGTTCATCACAGCCTGTCGCCGATTTCCCTCATCTCAGAAGCTCTCCGGACGGTGAAGCCGGGCGGCGCCGTAATCATCCTGGAGTCGCCTGTTCCCGCCTTCCGGCTCGAAGAGGTTCGCCGATACGCATTGGAAATCTCCCTAAACGTGTCCGAGATCCCGTTGGCTTTTCCGGACATTCTCTATTATTGCCGCATGGCGGGAGCGACCGACATCACGACTCTTCCCGTGGATTGCGTCACCCGGACCCGGTGGCGGTTTTTCGCGCGAAAAATTCTTCGCCAGACAGGGCTGGAACCAAGCCCGCGGCCTCCCACTACTCTTTTTATCGCAAGGAAGAACCCTTGACCTCCTCCGGCGTCTCGGTGGTGGTCCTCAATTACAACGGCGCTCATCTTCTTCCCGACTGCCTGGAATCGGTGCGATCCCAGAAGGTTCCCGCCTTCGAAATATTGGTGGTGGACAACGCCAGCGTGGACGAAAGTCCGGCGGTGGTCGGCCGATACCCGTCCGTTCGGTGGATTCCTCTCCCGGAAAACCAAGGCCTGGGCCCCGGCTACAATGCCGGCGCCGCGCAAGCCCGCGGAGAATACATTTTCTTTTTAAACAACGACACCCACCTTGAGCCGGAGTGCCTCGGCCATCTGCGGAATGCTTTTCGAAACGGCCTTCTGGCGGCAGACCCGCTTCAGCTGGATTGGAGCGGCGCCCGCGTGATCCACGGAGCCCAGCGGTTCCGGTTCGGCTGGAAACACCTCTTCCGCCCCGTTCCGAGGATGGATCCGTTTCAACTGCTGACACTCGATCAGTCCACGGAAATTCCCTGGGCCTGCACGGGAGCCATGATGGTCGACCGGAGCAAATTTGAAGCGCTGGGGGGATTCGACTCGACCTTTTTCCTTGATTATGAGGATCTGGATTTCTGTTGGCGAGGATGGCTGCGCGGCTGGAGGACACTCTTTGTCCCATCCGCCCGTCTCCGGCACCGTGTAAGCGAATCCGAGCAGGGAGCGCCGGCCGTCAGCGCGCGGCGAGCTCTTAGCCAGATCAAAAACGCTCAGCGTTTTACCTGGAAAACGATGCCGATCTCGTCGGTGGCGGCTTCCGTGGCTGGAGCTTTCTTTCACGCCGGCATAGCCCTGCTACTGGGGCGATTCCGCCAAGGCAGCCGGCGGGTTAAGGCCTTCGCGCGAAATCTTTTTGAGCTGAGCGATATCCTGGCGGAGCGCCGGAAGATTTTCCGGAATGCCGTCACGACATCCTCGGATCTTCTACGAAAGGTCTGGGGCTGACATGGACCGCGTTTCCGTCCGGCTCCGAGCCGTTCACGTAACGCTGTTTGTTTCCGTCGCCTGCTTTTTGACCGCGTCTGGGACGATCTTCGGTCCCGATGGGGCCAAGCGATTCCAGGTTGCCCAAAATCTGCTGGCGCGGGGCGCGGTGGATATCCAAACCCATACGGCAGTTCCGATCGGAAAGGATGGACGGCCATACACGCAATATGCGCTGGGACATTCGCTCGCGATGATACCCGGCGTCCTGCTCGGAAAAGCCATCGCCCGGTTCGTTCCCGTGCCGGAAGAACCTTTGGAGGAGTTCTTCGCTTCGCTGGTCAATCTCGCGGCCGTCTCTCTGACCGCGGGACTGCTGGTGCTTTTTGCAGTTGAGCTGGGCTGTTCCCCGATCCTGGGCGTTCAGTTGGCATTTCTTTTTTCCTTCGCAACCATGGCCTGGCAGCAGTCCAAGGATTCGTTTGAGCACCCGCAGGTGGGCCTTTACATCGCCGCGCTCTTTTTTTTACTCCACCGGTTCTCAAAAAATCGCCGCCTGCGTGAACTGCGGATGGCTTCGATCACCCTGGGGCTGGCTCTCTTGACCCGTTACACGTCCCTCCTGGCCTATCCGTCGGTCGCCGTTTTCCTGGCCCTCCTGGCCCGCCAGGCCGCTCCCGGCGGACGTTTC
>CAZKNC010000061.1:0-7593 GCA_964553935.1 uncultured Planctomycetia bacterium
CCGCGGTCGTACCGGTAAAATCGCTCCTGAACCACGCCGGTCTCGTTCTGCTCAAACCGGCCATAGGCATCTTTCCGCCCCTGGGCCGGCGCCGAAGGATTGATCGCGTCGAACTCCCGCCAGGTGTAGCTTAAGATTTCTCCCTCTTCAGATTCCTCGGAGTCCCAGCCGGCACGGACCAGCGCGTAGTTCTCTTCCATTCTCACGTCGAAGTTTCCAAACCGGTCCCGGCTGACGAAGAGCCGAACGTTCCCCGTCGGCCGGTCCTGCTCGTAGCCGCCGATCAGAGGAACCTTCGTTTTCGGCTGGACCTCAAGAGAAACTTCTTTCCGGATGTGAACCGCCGCTTCGTACACGCGGGCGGCGTTCTCTCCCCGGCCCAGAACCGCGACCGGCTTGATTTCCCCAACCACCGACGGCAGAACCTGAACGGCCCGATGACCCTGCAGAGGATCGATCGGGCTGATCGGCTCCAGCCGGACCGAACGGGCTGCGATCCGGAGATACTCGTCGGGCCGGCCGGACTGGACAGAGAGCAGATGCGGCTGTCCTTTCAATTCCCTGAAAACGTTTCCGTCGTAGTATCTCCGGACGCGCTCTTCCACGTGAGTCGCCCGTGCGCCCAGATCACCGGCGGATTTCTTGTCCGCCGCAGCAGCCGCTCTGCGCTCGATCGTCTCCGAAGCGTACCGGCTGGTCCAAAGTGTTTTGATCCAGCCGGTTTCGGTTCTCTCAAAACGGGAAACCGGAATCCCCGCGTTGTCGGTCGCCAGCTCCATCCGACCCCGATAAGGATTCCCCGTAACAGCAGAATACAGCCGGCTTTCCCGGCGCAGGTCATGGGCCGGATTTTCGGAGTAATCGACTCCAGTGATCCGGTAGCTCACCACCCGGTTGGTCAGGAACGCATGCTGATCCGGATCGGGATTCTTCAGGAAAGAGGAATCTAGCGCCCGGATCCGATTCTGGTCCCTTTGCGATTCCCCGCTCAAATATTCCACGACCCTCTGCCCGCGCGGGTTGACCCAAACCTTCTCCTCGATCAAACGCTGGGCACGGAGCTCGCCCGTCTTGGAGTCACGGACCTCAAAGAAGGTGCCCTTCGCTGCTCCGGCTCGATCGACTTTCTTTTCGCCGAGCGCGTAGACATATTCGTTGGAGGCGTTCGGGTTGATCGAGACTACATCCCGCCGAATGTAGCGGGCCTCGGCTGTCACCTGGTTGGAGTTGATCTCGTCTCTCTGCGCCGCCTGCCGCTCGAAGAAGCGCTGAGTCCATTCCCCGGTGGAAGGGTTCATCTCCCGCCAAGGGCCGTTGCCGGAAGCGGCCATTCCATAGAGCACCTTGGAGTCGGAACCGGGCAGAGCCGCCAGTGCACGGGTTTCCTTTTCGCGGAGGAACACGGTTGAAACCTGTCCGTTACCGTCCACCACTTCGATTTCGGCGGGAGCATCGGCAAGCCACTGCTGGAGCCGCATTGCACGAGCGTCCGACAGCGAAAACTGCGCTTCGGAAAATTCCTTCGCCCGCATCATGGCGAGCGGATCCACCGGCGCTTTCTGCCCGCTCATCATCCGTTGCCGAGCCAGACCGAACTCGATTTCACTCATCGGCCTGCTGAAGGCCCTCAAAGAGTTTTGGACCTGATCCACTTTGTCCTGCGCGATCGCCACGACGCGGTCCATCATTCGGAACGTCTCCGCCCGAACAGCGGTGTAAGCGGCCAAAACCGGCTGGACGGTTTCCTGAAAATTGATCCGGAACCGGCTGTACTCGGACTGGAAAGCCATCACCGAACCCAGCATCGGCTGGCTTTCCAGCCAGTCCGCGGCCAGCCGAGAGAAAGAGCGATCCACTTCCATTCCGCTTTCCGCCAGCGCGAGAATCGGGTGGTTCTGACGAATTTCAGTGAGAGCCTGGCTGACTTCGGTCGCCTGGATCTGCAGTTCCACGACCCGGACGCCGTATCCGGCCGGCCGCCCCTGCGCCGCCCAGCCGGCAACATCCAGCGCCATCCGCTCAACCGCCGGGCCGATAGCCGCCAGATCATTGCCCAAGCGTTCCAGCGCCGGTTTGTTCTGATCCGCGAAACCGCGCAGATCGGAACCAATTCCTTCGGCATCCAAAATCAGATTCTGCAGGCGAGAGAGGCGGTCCTCCACCGTGAGGATCTTCCCTCTCGCGGAAAAATCTTCCAGTGCCGCCCGGTGCATATCCAGTTTCTCCACCAGAGCGCCCAACTCTCCCTCCGGCTTGGACAGAGAAACCGAGACCTGGCCGTTCGTTCCCAGTTCGGCCTGCGCGTGGGAAACCATTTCCCGCATCGCCAGGTAGGCAACCAGGGGCTTCATCTCCCGGACAACGGACAGCAGAGCATGCTCTCTTCCGATCAACGTCAGCTGGGCGGCGAAGAGCTGTTTCTCCTGAGGCCCGAGCGGGTGGTCTTTCATCTCCTGCTCCAGCCCGGCCAGGGCCTGATTCAGATGGCCCAGATCCTTGCGGAGCAGAGCCAATTGAGTCTTGAAAGCGGCGCTTTGAACATACGTATCCACATCGGTCAACAAATCGATGCCGGTTTTCCGAAGATCTTTCATCTGCTGAAGCGAAACCGTCGCCGGCGCCTTGGGATCCAGCAGGACTCGAACCTGGGACGCGTAGGAACGAACGGCCTTTTCAAAATCGCCCAGATGCGGCTCCAGCTTTTCACCGGACCCGGCCGAAAGCCCCAATTGCTGGCTGAGCGCCGCGAACCGGGCCTGCAGAACCTTGGCTTCGGCTTCCAGTTGAACGGCTTCTTTGTCCGTTCCGGCCACGTTCTGAAGCTCATCCCGGATCTGAAGCAGAACCACCGCCGCGGCCGCCCGTTCGGGACCCAGGATCTTGGCCAAGCGGGCTTCTTCGTTCCGGTAAGAGATGGAAACCGTTACTTCCGCAGCCAGAGGACGATCCCCGGAGGTTTGCGGGTCCAATTTCAGGTCCGAATCCGCCAGCCGGAAGACCATTCCGCCCTGCGCTTCATGCCGGCCCATGAGCCGCGCGCCCAACGAAACGTTGAAGCCGAAACTCTGCAGGAAGTCAGCCGACTGGGCCCGATTCAGACCCTCCACGTGGATGGTGAAATTGCCGTCTGAAGAAACCTCCACTTTGACACGGGCGTCGGCCACCCATTGAAGGGCCCCCGCGTTCGGGATCGCGCCGCCCAACCGACCGCTGACCACCTGGACATCCACCTGCTCACCGCTGGGCAGGCGCAACTGACCCCGGACAACCGCCACGTCCCCTTCTCGGGTCGACCAGATCGAGCTGGAGCGGAAGGAACTGCCGGCGGGAATACTGCCGGCCTGGACATCCGGAACGATCGGACGGATCTCCCGTTCGGTCGGCTGAATGGTTCTGCCCTGCTCCACGTAAATCAAACGGCCGTTTTCCATCTTCGCCTCGAACCGGCCGGAAAGGAGCCCTTGCGCGGCTGTTTTCATACCGATCGCGGCGCCGTCGGCGGAAAAAGCTGCCGTGATGTCCTCCAAACCTTCAATGCCTTTGACGGC
The DNA here is from genome assembly GCA_964553935.1 of uncultured Planctomycetia bacterium. Taxonomy (GTDB): domain Bacteria; phylum Omnitrophota; class Gorgyraeia; order 1-14-0-20-64-10; family 1-14-0-20-64-10; genus CAZKNC01. The sequence continues at coordinate 3,549 of CAZKNC010000061.1, forward strand.
CGGGTCCGCCGAGAGCTGGAGCGGATTCAGCAGAGCTTCCGCTTTGCCGATCTCCACCAGCACCTGAGTCAAAACAGCGGAGGCCTCCTGCGGATCGCCGGCAGCCCATTGGCGAACCCCTTTGTCGAACATGGCTTTGATGCCGGGGAATGTGTCGCGCTTGAACAGCTCCAACTTCAGAACCGCTTCGGAAGAGAAGCCGCGCGCGGGCGTCTGCGTCTTGGCACTGCCGTCGGCATTCCAGCCGACCGAGAATTTGACGTACTGCGCTTTGCCGTCGGCTCCCAGCACGCCGATTTCGATGGCTCCCACATCGAGTGCGGCCGCGGCCCAGCGCTGAGCCAGCGTGCCGGAACCTTGAATGGCCAGATCGAACAGCCCGCCCGATTTCTGATCCAGCAGGGCCACGTGGCCTTCGTTCAAACCGTTCACGTAGACCATCTTCCAGTCCAGAATCGACTGGCCTCTGGAATCGGTGAAAGAACCGGCCATCCGGGCCGCCAGCGCGTGAATGCCCACACAGTTCAATCCGTCCTGAGGAAGGCCCAGGCCGTTCCGCTTCAGAACGATGTTCTCCTGAATCAAGGTTTTCAAGAACGCGCCCAGTTGATCCGGCGTCACCTCGCGCCGGGAAAGCGCCTGCTGAAGGACCGTGGAGCTTCCGAACGCGCTCCAGCTCTGAGGGCTGCGGAGAAGATCCGGCCGAATCCGGACAAATCGCACCAGAACCTGAATCACGCTCCGGACATTGGGATCGGAAATACCATTGACCGCATCGGGTGTCTTGTACCGCTCGTACAGCTTGCTGAACCAGTCGTCCGGATCCCCGCCTAGACCGGCGAGCGGTCCGCTCGCCGGGGCGAGCGTCGGTTCCGGCTCCACTCTCAGAACACCCCCGTCCTTCTGCATGCGCTCTCCACTCGGGGCGACGACCGATTTGTACCGAATCATCAGCGAATCGTCCTTGGGATTGCGCGCCATGACGCGCAGGTTGGGATCTTCCTTGTTGTTCACGCGGCGGTAGAACTCGTTGCCTTCCCGGATCACCCAGTAGGTTTTCCCGCTGATCTGCTCCTGAGCGATCGTTTGGCCGGCCGCCGGCCGGATCTGGTCTTGCGGGACCACCCAGGCCATTTCCCGGCCGCGCACCAGTGTGAAGCCGGCCACCGGGTATTCGACCGCCTGGTACCGAATCCGGATGTCGGAGACCGGGCCCAACACCGAGTGCAGGAGGTCCCATTCCCCGCCGACCGGGACGAATGCGTGCGTGTTGCTGCGCAGATCGACGATGAAGCCCGGCTGGCCGGTTCGCGGGTCCGCGTATTCCACCAGCTCCACGATCCCGCCCGCGTCGTTCACCACCGCCGGCTGACCCGACCGATTCAGCCAGAATTGTTCCAGCAAGGCGTGTCCCAATGGCTGTTTCGCGAACAGCGGCGTGGGGTCCGGAATCAGCACGGCGCGGCCGAGCGTCTCCTGAGGACGGGCTTCCAGCACGCCTTCCACCTTCCTTTGAATGGACTCTGAAGGAACCATCTCGTCGCCGGGAAGACCCGTGCCCTGGCCGGATTGCCACCGGAGACGCGTCTCTTCGAACAGCTCTGGAGAGAGCCGGGTCAAGCGGTCAAACCGGTCGGTCTCGGCCGAGAGTTTCCGTTCCACACCCACCAGGAGTTCCCGGCCGTCCTGCCGGAGCGCCGCGGCCAACAGTTTCGGCACCTCGTGGGTCGTTCCGAAAAGCGCTCCGATCTCTTTCTCGCTGTAGCCCCTCGCCGGAGATCCACTCCGAACGAAATCCGTCATTTTGGCTTTGACTTCGGGCCCGAAATCAAAGGAACCCACGCCCACCGATTTGCCGGGCGTCTGCTGATAGACGGCGACGATCCGGGCGCCGGTCTTGGGGTCGGCCAGCGTGATCTCTTTCAAGACCTGCGGGATATTCGCACTGGCACCGGCCCCATAATGGAGCGTGAAGACCATCGGGTCCGAGCCCTTCAATCCAAGATGGGAGGCCAGATCCCCGCCGCCAACCACCACGGACTGCCAGGCCCGGCCGTCGCCGCCGTTCAAGTAATTCAACATCAGCCCTTCCGGCCGGCCTTCGAACGCCACTCGGGCTCCAACGCCGTAGCGCGTGCCCATGATCTCCGCACAAGAAGAGCTTTTGGCAATCGCGCCCAGCAGAGGACTGCGGCCGCCGGAGAGATCTTGAACCTCGGCGGTCAGGCGGCCGTTGAGTGCTTCCAGCCCGATCCGGCCGTCCTGCCCGCGGACAGGAAGCTCATACCGGCTGGTGGGCCTGACGATTTCAAGACGGGCGAGAACCTCGGCCGCTTTTTCGCTGATTCGGGCCTGAAGATCCTCGGCAGGAAGGGACTCCACCGGATAGCCCCGACCCAGTTCGCTCTCCATCTGAGGACGAAGCTCCTGGAACGCTTTCTTGCGGATTTCGCCCAGCTGATCGGCCATGAACCGCTCGTACAGCCGTTCCGTCAGCCGCGTGCTGAACCGTTTTTCATAATCGGAGAGATATTCGGCCGGATAGCCCTGACCATATTCCCGGTCCGATTCGGCCCGCAGTTCCCGCGTCACTTCGGCAATCCTCTCCGGATCCGCAAGACCGCGGGCGACCGCCTCGCGCGTTTCCAGCATCAAAGCGGCGCCGCCCTGAATCCGAGCGGCCGTCTCGTGGATCACCAGGACGGGAGCGGCCATCTTCAGCGCCGGATCCTGCGGAATGACCAGCTCCAATCCTTCGGTTCCTCCGTAGCGGGAGATCAGGTAGTAGCGGTCGGCGCCCGACTTGTCCAGCTGAAGATCCAGCCCGCCTTTGCTGTCCACGAGCAGGAAGGAGCCGCCTGGACCGGTCTGCAGTTCCATGTGGCTGTAATCGGACATCACGCGCCCGAACGCGCCCCCTTCCACCACCACTCGGATATCGGCCAGCGCCAGCGGAATGACAGGGCGGTTGAAGAAATCGCTGACGCTGCCGCCCGGGAACAGGTCTCTTTCCAGAGACGGGGTGAGCGAACCCGTCACCTGCCGGAGAATCTGCAGGGACACCGGAGTGCGGTTGAAGTGATCGTCGGGATAATATTTGAGATCGGACAAGGATCCTTCCCAGGACTCTGCCGCCGACTGGTCGTTCAGCTTCGCGAGAACCGCGGACGCGCGCGGACCTTCATACAGAATCCGGCCGTTCCGGCCGACGATCAGACTGAAATTCCCTTCCTCATGGCGGCCAACCAGCCGGCCCAGGTATTCCTGAAGGTTGAGATCCTTGAGGCCCGGCGTGGACTCTGCCAGCAGGAATTTGCCCTGCCCGTCCACTGTCACTTCAATCCGCGTTCCTTCCAGAACCAGACCCACCTGGCGGTCCAGCGCCGCCGCGTTGGGCAGCATGGCGTTCTGATGCACGGGCATCCACTTGCCGTCCACCAGCGCTTCGTAGCCGACTCCCGCCAGACCCTTGCCGGGTGGCGCCTCGTGGAACGTGGAATCGGCGTAGAAGCCGATCCGAACCTTGAACTCCTTCACTCCATCGGCAGTCAGCACCCGGAGAGGAATTGGAACGTACTCGTGATTGAGCTGGCCGATGGCCAGGATCCTCAGTTTCCCGTCCGGCCCGGGCCGGGTCAGCCGGTCGACCGTCACGAGCACCTTGGGACCGCCGGCCTGGGTCGCGTACTTATACGTTCCGTTGGCCTGCGGCTGGACCCGATCCGTCATCCAGAGTGTGGTGGTCTTCCAGTCGCCGGTCGACAGCTGCTGGTAGAGCAGATAAACGTTCTCGGTGTGCGTGCTCCTGCTGATCGGATCAATGAACTGCGCCGGAACGTCACGCAAAGCCCCATCGTAGGCGTAGCCGAACTGATCCTGATAGACAGGCCGCGCCTCGCCGGCGGCAAACCCGACCGTGGAGAATCGAGCGGCCTTATCGGCGCGGAAATCCACCTGGGTATACAAATCGCCGGTGGAGCGAGCCGACGCCAGGGCTTTAAGTTCCGTTTCCGTCATCCTGGAAACCACGGTCCGCATCGCCGCC
>CAZKNC010000062.1:0-7579 GCA_964553935.1 uncultured Planctomycetia bacterium
TCCGGACGCGCTCGGGATTATCCTGGGCTTCCTGGACAATCCGGCGCAGAGCCTCCGCGAAATGCTCCAAGGTCTGGCGGGATTCCGTTTCCGAAGGCTCGACCATCAGGGCCTCCTCGACGATCAAAGGGAAACAGATGGTGGGCGCGTAATAACCGTAGTCGAGGAGCCGTTTGGCGATGTCCATCGCCTTGACGCCCCGGGAAGCTTTGAGTTCGCGCGCGGTGGCGATGAATTCGTGCATGCACGGCTCGTTCACGGCGATCGGCAGGAAATCTTTCACCAGGGCTTTGAGATAGTTGGCGTTGAGGATGGCGCCCGAGGAAACCGCCTTCAACCCTTCCGCGCCCAAGGACCGGATATAAGCGTAAGCCCGGATCAAAGCGCCGACGTTCCCGAAGAAAGAGCGGACACGGCCGATGGAGGGCGAAGGAACCTGGGTGAGCCGGTACAGCCCTTCTCGCTGGTCGATCATCGGTCCGGGCAGAAACGGCTTTAAGCCCGCCTTCACTCCCACGGGACCGCCGCCGGGACCGCCGCTTCCGTGCGGGATCGAGAAGGTCTTGTGCACGTTCACGTGCACCATGTCAAACCCCATGTCGCCGGGACGAACCAACCCCAGCAGGGCGTTCATGTTCGCCCCATCGAGATACATGAGCCCTCCTCTCTCATGCACGAGCGCGGAAACCTCCAGCACCTCTTCCTCGAACAATCCGAGCGTATTGGGATTGGTCATCATGAAAACAGCGGTGTCTTCATCGATCACCGAGGCCAGAGCGCTTAAAGAGACCCGGCCTCGGACGTTGGAAGGAACTTCCACCACTTCAAAACCGCACAGGGCCGCGCTCGCCGGATTGGTTCCGTGAGCCGAATCGGGAACCACTACCTTGCGCCGGGAATGCCCTTTCGCGGTGTGATAGGCGCGGGCCATCAGCAGCGCCGTGAGTTCCCCGTGAGCCCCGGCCGCCGGCTGAAGCGTGACCGCGTCCATTCCGAGGATTTCCTTGAGCATCTGTTCCAGCTCATACAACAGGCCGAGCAGTCCCTGAATGGACTCGCTGGAAGCGTAGGGATGAACCTTGGTAAAGCCGCTCAAGCCGGCAATCTCTTCCTGAACCCGCGGATTGTATTTCATGGTGCAGGAACCCAGCGGATAAAAATTGGTTTCGACCGAGAAATTTAAGTGCGCCAACCGCATGTAATGCCGGACGACATCCCGCTCACTCAATTCCGGAAGAGGAGCCGGCTCCCGACGCAGGAATTCGGCCGGAACCAGATCCTCGGGGGGGCGGACCGGGATATCCAGCGCCGGCAGGATAAAAGCGCGCCGATCCGGCTGGCTGAGCTCGTTGAGCAGGGGTTCCAGCAGCTTTCCGGGCGAGTGCCGGGTCGAGGAAGCCGCCGGCGTGGTCCTCGAATCCTGCGGTTGGGCTAGTGTTCCTTCGATCATCGAAGAACCTTCCGGACTGCATCCACAAAACGGTCCATTTCATCCCGGCTGTGGACTTCGGTCACGCAAACCAGCCAGCCGCGCTCCATCCTGGGATCCCACCGTTTCAGCGCGAACCCTCCGGTAAATCCCTGGGCGGCCAATTCCCGATTGATCCGCTCCGGATCATTCGGCATCTCCAGCGCGAATTCATTGAAGAAAGGCGCTGAGAACAGCGGCCGCACGCCGTGCAGGCGCGTCAATCGCTCCTGGCAGTAATGGGCTTTCTGCAGGTTCTGCATCGCCAGCTCCCGGAATCCCTCCCGCCCCAGGCAGCTCAAGTACACGGCGGCACCCAGCGCCATCATCGCTTCATTGGTGCAGATGTTGGAGGTCGCTTTAGCCCGCCGGATGTGCTGTTCCCGCGTCTGCAGGGTCAGCGTGAAGCCGCGCCGGCCATGCGCGTCACGCGTCATCCCCACGATGCGGCCCGGGATTTTCCTCAGCAGCTTCTGCCGGCAGGCGAACAGGCCCAGATAGGGCCCGCCGTATTGAAGCTCGGTGCCAAGCGGCTGGCCTTCTCCAACCACGAGATCGGCCCCATAGGAACCCGGGGATTTCAGGATCCCCAGCGAAATCGGATTGACCGCCACGATAAACAAGGCACCCGCTTGGTGCGCCAGTTCGGCCAGTTTCTCCACCGGCTCGAGGCATCCGAACCGGTTGGGCATCTGCACCACCACCGCTGCGGTCTGAGAGTCGATGTCCGCCGCGGCTTGTGAAGCATCGGACGCTCCCGCCGCGAAAGAAAGCCCTTGGATCCGAACCGGAGTCTGCTGAAGATAGGTCCGCACCGTTTGCTGATATTCCGGATGAATCGTGCCCGCGAAAACCAGCTTGGAGCGTTCCGTTTCCCGAAGAGCCAGAAGACAGGCCTCCGCCAACGCGCTGGCGCCGTCATACAGGGAAGCGTTGGCCACGTCCATGCCGGTCAGATCGCACAGCAGACTCTGAAACTCGTACATCGCCTGCAGAGTGCCCTGAGAGGCCTCGGCCTGGTAAGGGGTGTAGGCCGTGAGGAATTCACCGCGCGAGGTGATGTAGCGGACCACGCTGGAGATGAAGTGCGGATAAGCGCCCGCCCCCAGGAAAGAAGCATGATTCTCCGTGGTGCTGTTCAAGGCGGCCAGATCCGAACAAAGACGAAGCAGCTCCGGCTCCGAGAGAGGGGTGGGGAGTTTTAAACGGGCTCGAGGAAGGGCACTGGGGATTCCGGAAATCAGCGCTTCTTCGGACGGAACGCCGATCCGGCCCAGCATTTCTTTCCGGTCGGCGGAAGTAATCGGAACGTAATTCATTAAATTCTAATGCTTCCCTTCCCCCTTGACCCACTCGTCGTACTGAGCGTTCTGCAGAAGCCCTTCCGCTTCGGAAGGGTTCTTGACTTCCAAAACGAAGATCCAACCCTCGTCCGTGGGAGAGCGATTGATGAGGCCCGGATCTTTCACCAGCGCTTCATTGATCTGGGTCACCGTTCCGGAAATGGGCGAGTAGATCGAGAAAGCCGCTTTCACCGATTCCACGACGGCGGCCTCTTCCGCCTGAGAAAGTGCCCGGCCGATTTTCGGCAGTTCCACGAACACGACATCGGAAATCTCCTCCTGCGCGTGGCGGGTGATTCCCACCGTGGCCTGCGTTCCATCCAACCGAACCCATTCGTGCGTTTTGGTGAACTTCAGATTGTTCGAGCTCACGTCTTTGTTCTCCGATAAAAAGGCAGTTTGACCACTTCGGCGTCCACCTTCCGTTGATGGATTTCCACGCTGATTTTAGTGCCGAGCCGGGCGGCGGCCGGAGGCACATACCCCATTCCAATTCCGCGCCCGCCGGCCAGGACCGTGCCGCTGGTCACCTGGCCTATTTTTTCCTCTCCCTGGAAGATCGCGTAACCGTGCCGGGGCACGCCCGGCCCCCGCATCTCAAAACCGGCCAGGCGGCGGGTGACCCCTTCCCTCTTCTGCCGTTCCAGCGCTTCCCGGCCGGTGAAAGGGCCTTTCCGCCATTCCACCGTCCAATCGAGCGCGGCTTCCAGCGGAGTCGTTTTCTCATCCAGATCGGAACCGCCCAGCGGCAGTCCGGCTTCCAGACGAAGGGTGTCCCGAGCACCCAACCCGATCGGCTGAAGACCGAGCGGACGGCCCGCCTCCAGCAAACCTTCCCAGACGGCGGGAAGTTCTTCCGCGGGAACGAACAGCTCGCAGCCGTCCTCGCCGGTGTAGCCGGTCCGGGCCACGCGCAGGCCGCGTCCCAGCACCTGCGCGGAAGCCAGGTGATAACGGCCGATGCTTTTCAGAGGAACCGCTGAAACACGAGCCAGGATGTCGGCCGCTTGAGGCCCCTGCAGCGCCAGGGTTCCCACCTTGTCCCGCAAGTCCTCCACTTGGAATCCGGCCAATCGGCTTCGAAGCCACTGAAGGACTTTATCCCCATTGGAGGCGTTCACGACCAGCCAGAACCGATCCCGCGCGAGCCGATAGATGATCATTTCATCCATGATCCAGCCCCGAGGGGTCAGCATCGGCGTGTAGCAGGCGGCTCCATCGTCCAAAGCGGCCAAATCCTGCGTCACCAACAGCTGGAACGGAGCCAGACAGCCGGCACCGGAAACCTCCAGATGGCCCAGATGAGAGACGTCAAACAATCCGGCTCTCATCCGGACCGCCTGATGCTCATCCAGAATGGAGGTGTAGTAAAGAGGAAGCTCCCATCCGGCAAAGGGGCCCATCTTGGCCCCCAACGCCTGATGGAGCGCGTAAAGCGGGCTCCTCTTCAATGTTTCGGGTGGGGTTTCTACTCCGCCGGATGACATGGGGATGCCATTATACACCAGAGTCGTTATTCGGCGAGCAGTGCTTGGATCTGTGTTTCAAAAAATTGCTTGTCGTGATAGCCGACCAGCTTCTTCGCGATCCGGCCCTGTTTGTCGATGAGAAACGTGGTCGGGATTCCCCGTATCCCGCCGTAGGCCTGCGCGATCGCCTGAGTCCCCAGAGCGATGGGATAGTTGATCGCCTGCTCTTTCGCAAACGGAACGACGTCGGTTTCCCCGCCCTGATCCAGCGCTAAGCCGATGATCTCCAGCCCTTGGGGCTGATACGCAGCGTACAGCTCCTTGAAATGAGGAATCTCCTCCCGGCAAGGCGGGCACCAGGTCGCCCAGAAATCGACGAGGACCACTTTGCCTGTCAGGGCCGAGAGCTGGATGCTCTTTCCCTGCAAATCGGTCACCGTGAAATTCGGCGCCGCAGTCCGAGTTCCTGTCGAATCTTTCGCCGCCCCGCAGCCGAGAGCGCTCACCAGACTCAATGCCACCCCGATCCACGCAAACCGCCTCACAGTGTCTCCCTCTCTCACATGGAAAACCGGTTAAAGAAACCCAAATATCTCGCCAACAAACCCAGACGATCCGTGATCATCAGGATGCCGATCATCAGCAGCAGGATGCCGCTCAAGACCTCCACCGCGCGCAGATAACGCCGGAAACGCGCGAAGAACCGGAGGAACGCCTGCACCGCGATGCTGGTGGCCAAAAAGGGGATCCCCAGTCCCGCCGAATAGGACAGGAGCAGCAGCATCCCCTGCCCGATCGTCTCCTGCGCGGAAGCCAGCGCCAGAATCCCCGCCAGGATCGGGCCGATGCAGGGCGTCCATCCGAACGCGAACGCCGCACCCACCAGAGAGGCGCCCACAGCGGTCAGCGGCCGTTTTCGGACTTCGATCTTCTTCTCGTACTGAAGAAACGGAATCCGGAAAACGCCAACCAGGTGAAGTCCAAACACAACGATCAGGATCCCGGCGGCAATCCGAAAAGCAGCGATCTTCTGAAGGAGCAGTCCGCCCAGCGCCGTCGCCGAAGCGCCCAGCGCGATGAAAACCAGGGAGAACCCCAGCACAAACCAAACACTGCTCCAAAATGCCCGCACCGCCACGGCTTTCGCCGCAGCGTCGGACCGCAAATCCTGAAGGGAAACGCCGGAGATAAAGGAAATATAGCCGGGAACCAGCGGCAGGACGCAGGGGGACAGAAAAGAAACCAGCCCGGCCGCAAACGCGGTGAGAAGGTTAAGGCTTCCCGTCACAGAGTTTCCCACCCATGGCCCAATGAGATTTCTCGTGATCCCGGAACACCACCCAGGTATGGTCCAGCGGCGCTTTCAGCGTCCGGACCGCCGCGTCGGTCACTTCCTTGGCAAACGCTTCCCGCTGTTCCCGGTTCCGGCCTTCAAAAAGGTCTACCGTGATGATCGGCATCCTACATTCCCTCCTTCAGCGTTTCCCTTCCTTCCTGAATAATGATCGGAAGCATGACCAGCGCGGCAACCGGATCGGCCCACCACCAGCCCAGCCACGCGTTCAAACCCAAACCCAACAGCAGAGCCAGCGACAGGTACGCGCAGATCATCGTCTCCATGGCATCCGCCTCCAAAGCGCGGCTGCCCAATTTCCGGGCCACCCAGCGTTTTCGAAGAGCGAGAAACGGCATCAAAAGACCGGACAGCAGCGCCAGCACGAGCCCCGGCAGACTGGCGTCGGGCGCTTGCCGGTGCCAGAGCTGTTGAAGCGCCTGCCAGCCGACATAGCCGGCCAACAGGAAAAAAGTCACCCCCACCACCTTCAGGGCCTTCCGCTCAGCTCCGGCATGCGTTGGGTGCAGACAGCTCAACTCACAGCGCAGGCGCCAAATCAGCATACCGGCGGCCGTCACTTCGATGATGCTGTCCAGCCCGAATCCAACCAGCGCGATAGATCCGGCCAGCCATCCGGCGCCAATGGCGACCGCCGCCTCCACGACGTTCCAGCCAACGGTCAGGTACTCCAGCAACAGCGCGTGCCGGATCAGCTGTTTGTTCAAATCACTCCTGAACGGTAACCTTCTTCAGAGCCAACAGACGGACCCCATCCCGCTCCGTGACGGTTCCTTCCGCCTCCACTTGCTTGGCTGCCAGAGAAGCCAGCGTTTGGTTGGCAGGTCCGTGCTCGCCGCCGATCACCAGATAAAGCGCGTCGGCCGTTTTGATCCCCACCGGCAAGCCGGAAGTAATGCACTTCTCGGCGCAATCCCGGTGAGAGGCGCCTTTTTCACCGTGCCCGAGATAGCAGGCCAAATCGACCACTTCACCGGTCACCGTCTGCGCAGAGGCGCGTGGTGCCGCTTCCTCCTGCGGCAACCGCTGTGTGCCACCAGCATGCTCATGACCGGCATGCCCTTCTTCGGCCAACACCACTGAGGGCAAAAATGCCAGTCCGCACAACACCAACACCAGCATTGCTTTCTTCATCTTCTTCTCCCCATTTCGTTATCGTATCACGCCGTGTTAAAGCCTGACCCGGGCGAACACCATAAAAGAAACAGGGGTATCGTCGTAGTCCTCTTTCAGGCCATCCGGCAAAAGGTGCACACTGCCCAAGCCGCCGACCCCCCAGCGCAAGCGGTTCCACTCCGGAAAATCATAAATGTATCCGAGACTGATCTTGCTCACATTGAAAATCTCGTGATGCTTGGGGTCCCCTTCCTGGAACAGCTCATCTTTTTCGACGTTCTCCGCCCGGCCAAAAATCGTATGCGTCCGGTGAAGGGTGACCGTCGATTCCAACAGGTACGCGTCCAACACCCGGCCGGGGGTATTGTCGTTGCGTCCCATCGCCGCCGTGGTCTGCCAATCCCAATGCTCTCCATATCGGTGATAGATGCCCGACAATGTCGTTCGATGCGTGTCAACCCCGGGCTCCAACTGCTCCGGATCGTGCAGGCGTCCGTAGCTGGCCTGGAATGCCCAGCGATCGGTGGGATTGAACGAAAGACGTCCCGAAAAAGAATCGAACTCGGGGGACTCGATGTTCCATCGTTTCTGGTCCGGCTCATGCCCGTTGAAAGCCGAACCTTCCACTTTGAACCGGTTCCAAACATAGCCCAACGTGGCCACGCCGAATGAAATGTGCGTGGAATCGAGCCAATGATGCGTGATCGGCGCCTCCGGATTATCCACACCGGAAAAGCGATGCATGAAGGTCGGAGGTCCCAGCGCCGGCTCTCCCGGCAGACCGAAATAGCCGAATACGGAGCTTTTCTCATCCACCGGAACGCTGTAG
>CAZKNC010000063.1:0-7567 GCA_964553935.1 uncultured Planctomycetia bacterium
GGCGACGGTCGGACTGCCGAGGAACACCCTCTGCGGGAAATGCCCGGTCGCTTCCGACGGAGCGGCTCAAAAGAAAAATCTCCAGGACCGGATCCCTCCTCCCCGCAAGAATCTCATCCGGAAAAAAATCCGCTACCTCTGCGGGATTGTCCGAAAAGAAGATCGGGTGCTGCTGGCGCGGCGGCCGCTGACGGGACTTTTACCCGGGCTGTGGGAATTTCCAGGCGGCGAAGCCGTTGAAGGGGAATCCGACGAGAAACAGCTTCGCCGTTTCTGGAAAGAGCGGCTGGGGATCACGTTCCGGCCGGCCGGTCCGGCGGGTGCCGTTCGCCAGATCCTTTCCCATCGCGAGTTGGAGATCCGCGCATTCCACGGCAGCGGAGCCGGCCGGTTGGAAAAACTCCGCTGGTATCTGGAAACGCGCTGGATGCCGGCCGGCCGGCTCCGCGCGGCCGGTTTGACGGCTGGGATGCTGGCCCTTTCTAAGCGGCTTTTTTACGGCGAGCGGCTGAAATCTCTCGAAGAAGGCGGACGACTTCGCTTGAAGATTCCACACGGTACTTCGCGAGCGTCAGCAGGTTTTCCGCGCCTACATTCACGGTAATCCCCCGAGTCCGAAGCGCTTTAAAGGCATCTTCGTCCGTCAGGTCGTCCCCCAAATAGATCGGAAGGATTTTCTCTCCGCGGGCCAATGCCGACTGGCGGGCCAGCAGCCAGGCGACCACCGTTCCCTTGGTCCAATGGACCGGCGGGCGGACTTCGCACACCATCTTTCCGGACATCACGCGGATCTGGCGTTTGAGCCGGTAGGGGGCCGCAATTTCGTGGAACAGCGCCGGCACCCGCGGCCGGTCTTGAGACCGGGCCTGGCGGTAATGGATCGAAAGGGTCAACCCCTTGTCCTCCACCCAGACACCCGGCAGAGAGTCCAGTCCCTTTTCGAGTTGTTTCCGGATCTTCCGCAGGATCGGCCGGCTTTTCCGCGCGGCCGGATTGATATGCGTCAGTCCCGGTCCCTGTACTTCCAAGCCGTGATTTCCGACATAGCAGAGCCGACGGATCCCTACCATCCGCTTGAGATCACGCACCCTCCTGCCGCTGACGAGCGCCACGCATACCCCGGGCAAACGGCTTAATTCCTGAAGGAGCTTCTTCAGCGGACGGGATAACAGGGCTTTGGAGGGATGTTCCGCAATCGGGGTAAGCGTTCCATCGTAATCCAGGAAAAGAATCAGAGAATCGGCGCGCTGAATCTTCCTTTTAAGAGAAGGCCACTCCGCCCAGAGAGAAATCGCCATGAAAGAAAGACCTCACCCTTTGGGTGCGTCCGACCGGATCCGGTCCAGCTCCGTAGTGATGTCGGCCGCCCAGCGATAGACGTTGTGTTCGTCCAGAATGGAACGCATGCGGGCCATCCGCGTTTTCTGCTCCTCCGGAGGCATCGTAGCCGCCTGATGGATGGCTTCCGCCACTTCCTCAATGTCGTAGGGGTTGACGAGCAGCGCGTCTCTTAGTTGGCGTGACGCGCCCGCGAACCGGCTTAAAACCAGGACCCCCTGCTCGTCCGCACGGCTCCAGACGAATTCCTTCCCGACCAGATTCATCCCGTCGTGCAGAGAGGTGACCAGGCACAGGTCCGAGGCCTGGTAGAACAGGTCGATCTCCTCCCGGTTGTGGTGCTCCTTGCGGAAGATGATGGGCTTCCAGGTCCGGGTCTGGAACCGCTGATTGATCTCCTGCGCTTCCTTCTCCAATTCGTCGCCCAGATCGTTGTACCGTTTGATGAGGGTCCGGCTGGGGGCGGCCAGCTCCACGAACGTGAAGTTTTCTTTGAATTCCGGATACTTGACCAGGAACCGTTCGATGGCCCGGAACCGTTCGGCGATCCCCTTGGTGTAGTCGATCCGATCGACCCCCACCCCCAGGATGCGGACATTCATGCCGAGCCGCTTCATCACTTCCTGTCGGCTTGTTTCATGGTTCGACGTGATGGGCGCCGTCGCGATCCCGATCGGGAACGGCCGCACCACGGTACGATGCCCTGCCCGATTGACCGCGAACTGCTCCCAGTCGATTCGGGACTCCAGCAGGCGGTCGACCGTGTCCAGAAAGTTATTGCAGTGGAATTGGATGTGGAACCCGATCAAGTCCGCGCCCAGCAGGCCCAGCAGAAGCTCACGGCTCCACGGACAGATGCCGAACGATTCGGGGTTCGGCCAGGGGATGTGCCAGAAAATCGCGATTTTAGCGTCCGGGCGCACATGCCGGATCAGCCGAGGCAGCAGAGCGAAGTGGTAATCCTGGATCAGAACGAACGGGTTGCGCGTTCCGGCCAGCTCCTCCTGCACCGCCTGTGCGTACTTTTCGTTGACCCGCTTGTACTGCGCCCAATCCTCCACGCGGAACACCGGACGGGTATGCGCGATGTGGCAGAGCGGCCACAACCCTTCATTGGAGAAGCCATAGTAGTAGCCCTCTTCCTCCTCTTCGGTCAGCCAGACGCGGCGCAGGGTATAGACCGGCTGATCCGGCGGAACGCGGATCCGGCCCTGGCTGTCCGCCGTTTCCCGGTCGGCATCGCCGGCAGCGCTTCCAATCCAGGTTCCTCCGCACGCTCTTAAGATCGGTTCCACCGCCGTCACCAACCCGCTGGCCGGAGTGACGCACTTGATGCGGCCCCCTTCCTTCACGTGAGTGTACGGTTCCCGGTTGGCGACCACGAGGAACGACCGGCCATGGAGGATGACCCGGACATGCTCCCGAAGCCGCTCGGCGGTCCACCGGCTCATCCCGGCCAGCCGCAGGCGGGCTTCCTCCTCCGCGGATTTCCGGGCCTCGTGAAGCTGTCTCGACAGCTGAAGGATTTCCTCCACCAGCGGACGGAACATTCGTTCGGGTGCCGGCTTCGGCGGGGCCTCTCCCTCGTCGCCGCGGCGGAGCCCGGCCGCCCAGGAAGCCAGCCGCCGAATGGAAGACACCGCCGCCCAGCGGGCAAGCCCCCACCCGACCAGGAGGATCCCCGCGGCCCACAAGACCATTTCGCTCATGCTTCTATGATAGCGCCGCCCGGAAGGGGCCACAAGCTTGACGTTGAGCCGGCCATCGGATAAACTTAGCATTGTAAACAGTTAATAAGATAAACTATCTGCCATGACCCTATCCATTGAACGGTTCGGCGAAAAGATGGTCGAGCTTCTCCCTCAAATGCTGCGCGGGTTCGCGCGCCGAGAGTCCAACTACCTTTCCCGAGGAAAGATCACGATCCCTCAGCTTTCCGTGCTGGAACTGCTTTCCCGGGAGAGGAATTGCCCCATGAACCGCGTCGCAGAGGTGCTGAATGTCACCCGCCCTGCGGCCACCGGCCTCCTGGACCGGCTGATTGCGCAGGGACTGGCCGCGCGGTACGGCGACCGCAAAGACCGGCGGGTCATCCGGGTAAATCTCACCCCCAAAGGGCGCAGGATCCTGGCGAATATCTGGAATGAGAAAAAACGGATGATCATCTCGGTGTTTGGACAGCTTTCCCCCGCCCGGCGGGAGCAGTACCTGGGCACACTGGAACACGTGGTGCGGATCCTGAACAAACGATGAGCCCTTCTTTGTCATTGCTTCGGGCACTTTTCGCCCTCGCAATGACAGTCCTTCCTGCAACCGCCTCGGCCCTAGCCGAAGAGACGGCTGCTTCTCTCACGCTGGCCGACTGCTACCGGCTGGCTCTCAAACAAAGCGAGGAGATCGCGGTTCGAACGGAGCTCCTCACCGAAACGGAAGGGCGGTTTCAGCAGGCGCTCAGCGGTATTTTACCCAAGCTGTTCTTCCACTCCACCGACAAACGGCAGGACGATTCCGGCGGCGGATCTTCCGCCTTCACGCGCAGGAACTTGCCGGAACGCAAATTCACGCTGACACAGCCCCTTTTCTCCGGGTTCAAGGAATTCGCCGCGATGCGCGGCTCCAAATCGGAAAAACGCCTGCGCGAGTTCGAACGGATGCGGGCCGAACAGCTGCTGCTGGTCGATGTCTCTCAGGCGTTCCATCTGCTGATCGAACAGCGGCAAACGATTCAAGTGCTGGATGCCACACGCGGGGCCCTTCGGGAACGGCTTAAAGAGCTGAAGCAGCGGGAGAAGATCGGGCGCTCCCGTTTAAGTGAGCTGGTAGCGGCTCGCTCCCAGCTGTACCGCGTTGAAGCAGACTGGGAAGAAGCCCAAGCCGCCGAGCAGGTGGCTTCCCAGCTTCTCAAATTCTTGACTGGTCTCTCGGCTGTGGGAGAGTTGGCGGACCCTGGCCCTGTCCTGCCCGCCCCTCTGGCGGAAGACAGATCTCCGGCGATGGCTCGCTCCCAGCCGGCCGTGAAAGCGGCCGAACAGACCGTGGAAATTGCCCGTCACGAGCTCCGGGTGGCGCGATCCTCCTTCTTTCCGACCGCCGACGCCGAAACCAATTATTACGTCGAGCGTTCAGGAGCCGCCGAAACGGTGGAATGGGATGCTTCGCTGAATGTGGACGTGCCGATCTTTCAGGGCGGGGCCGCCCTGGGGGCCTCCAAAGAGGCCGGGTCGGCTCTCCGGCAAGCGGAGCTCCGTCTGCAGGAGGCCCGCCGCGTCGCCGGTCAGGAAATTGCCGATGCCCAAGTGGAATACGAAGGAGCCCGCGCGCGTGTGCGGGCGCTCACCAAAGCGCTGGAAGCCACCGAGGAAAGTTATCAGATGCAGGTGCAGGAATACCGCCTGAACCTCGTCAGCAATCTGGAGGTGCTGGAGGTACTTCAGCTCCTGCAGGATTCCCGGCGCCTGCTGATCCAAGCCCTTCAGGAGGCCCACCGATTCTATTGGAAACTCCAGTCTTACTCGCCGGAAACTTTGAGCCGCCTCGCGCAGGACAATCACCCATGAGTCTTTCCGATCTCTCCATTAAAAATCCCGTCTTTGCCTGGATGCTGATGGCCGGTCTCATCCTGTTCGGGCTCATCGGCTTCAGCCAAATGGGCGTCAGCCAAATGCCGGATGTGGAGTTCCCGGTGGTCAACATCAACCTCGATTGGGAAGGGGCCGCCCCGGAGGTGATGGAATCCGACGTCGTGGACATCGTGGAAGACGCTGTCATGTCGGTTCAAGGGATCCGGGATGTCTCCTCCACCGCGCGTCAGGGGTCGGCCAATGTCACCATCGAATTCGAGTTGGGCCGGGACATCGACGTGGCCGTGCAGGAGGTCCAGACCAAGATCGCGCAGGCCCAGCGCCGGCTTCCGGAAGATTTGGATCCTCCGGTCGTGACCAAGGTGAACCCGCAAGACAATCCCATTCTCTGGCTGGGAGTCTCCGGGGAAGTCGACCGGCGGGAACTCATCGACTATGTGCAGAACCACCTCCGGGACCAGTTCCAAACGGTCAGCGGCGTCGGCGAGGTGATGCTGGGCGGGTTCGTGGAGCGGAACCTGCGGGTCTGGCTGGACGCCCAGAAGCTGGAGGCGCTGCAGCAGACGGCCGACGATGGGATCCAGGCGATCCAAAAGGAGCACGCGGAACTGCCGGCCGGCCGCATCGAAACCGGACAGCAGGAATTCAACGTGCGGGCCATGGGAGAGGCTTCCAGCGTCGAAGAATTCGGCGGCATCATTATTTCCCGGCGCGGCGGCCAGCCGGTCTACAAACCGATCTATTTGAGAGACGTTGCCGCGGTGGAGGACGGACTGGCCGACATCCGGCGGATCGCGCGGATCATGGGCAAACCGGCTGTGGGGCTCGGCATCAAGAAACAGCGGGGCGCCAATGAAGTGGCCGCGGCGCACGGCGTCCTGAAAAAAATGGAAGAGGTCCGCAAACGGCTCCCTAAAGGAATCCAGATCGGCGTCAATTTCAACCGGACTCGGTTCGTCGAGGAATCGATCCAGGAGGTGACTTTCACGCTAATCCTCTCGGCGGTCCTGACTTCGCTGGTCTGCTGGCTCTTCCTCGGCTCCTGGAGCGCCACGTTCAACATCCTGATGGCGATCCCCACCTCCATTGTTGGAACGTTCATCGTCATGTATTTCTTTCACTTCACGCTGAACACGTTCACGCTGCTGGGATTGTCGCTGGCCATCGGCATCGTGGTGGACGACGCCATTATGGTCATGGAAAACATCGTCCGCTATCAGGAGCAGGGGCTCAATCGGGTGGAGGCGGCCCTTGTGGGAGCGCGGCAGATCACCTTCGCGGCGCTCGCCGCCACGCTGGCCATTATCGCCATTTTCCTTCCGGTCGCTTTCATGAAAGGGATCATCGGCAAGTTCTTTTTCGAGTTCGGAGTGACCATTTCCGTGGCGGTCGCCCTTTCCCTCCTGGAAGCGCTCACGCTGGCGCCCATGCGGTGCGCTCAATTCCTTCAAGTCGGCGAGCACCACAACACCCTCAGCCGGTTCGTGGACAATGGTTTCCGCCGAATGACCCATTTCTATCAGGCCTCTTTGCCCTGGTGCCTCCGGCACCGCTGGATTGTGCTGGTGATTTCTCTGGCTGTTTTCCTGTTCTCCGTTTTAGCGGTGGGCCCGCGCCTGAGGAAAGAATTCGTTCCTTCGCAGGACCAGAGCATGTTCCTGGCCCGCCTGCAGACGCCGGTCGGTTCCTCCATTGAATTCACCGATGAGCGGTTCAAGCAGGCGGAGGCCTTCGCGATGAGCCGGCCGGAAATCCAGCGCTACTTCGGCGCCATCGGCGGGTTCGGCGGCGGAGAGGTGAATACCGGGGTCCTTTTCGTCACTCTGAAACCGCCTCGAGAGCGGCCGGTCGTTCCCCCCAATACGAAACCGCTCTCCCAGCAAGAGCTGATGGTTCTCTTTCGAACGGAGCTCAATAAAATTCCGGACACGCGCGCCCGGATTCAGGACCTTTCCTTAAGCGGGCTTTCCGCCCAGCGCGGTTTCCCCGTGGAGATGACCATCCGCGGCCCGGAATGGGAAGACCTGGCCGCCCTTTCTAAAAAAATCGAGGAGCGGATGGAGAAAAATCCTCTCCTGGTGGATGTGGACACCGATTACCAGGAAGGCGTGCGGGAGGTCCGCGTGATCCCGGACCGCCAGGCCGCCTCGGACCGGGGAGTCAGCGTGGAAGCGATCGCCCGCACGGTCAACAGCCTGATCGGAGGCGAACGGGTGGCCAAATACACCAAGGCCGGCCGGCGTTATGACGTGCGGGTCCGCCTCGTTCCGGCTCAGCGGACCCAGGCGCAGGACATCGAAAAACTGTGGGTTTGGAACAATCGGGGAGAATTGGTTCAGCTCAAAGAGGTCGTAACGATCACGGAGAAACCGTCGTATCTTTCGATCACCCGCAAAGGGCGGGAACGGGCTATTTCCCTGTTCGCCAATATCGCCCCCGGGAAATCCCAACAGACGGCTCTTGAAGAGGTGGAGAAAATCTCAAAAGAGGTACTGCCCGCCGGCTATCACGCGGTGTTCGGAGGGGCGACTCAGACCTTCAAGGCGTCTTTGCAGAGTTTGGGCTTTGCCATCTGGCTGGGGGTCGCGGTGGCCTACATGGTCTTGGCCTCTCAATACAACAGCTACCTGCACCCGGTGACGGTCCTG
>CAZKNC010000064.1:0-7516 GCA_964553935.1 uncultured Planctomycetia bacterium
TGATTCCCGCAATCGTCGTTTTCCTCTACCTGGGGGTCGTCTTCTACATCGGCGTTTTCGCCTTTCGCCGGTCGCCCGAGCACGAGCGGGCGGAGGACTACTTCCTGGCCGGCCGCTCCCTGGGTCCTTCCTAATCTACGATACACGTTTGTGAATCGCCACTGCGTCTGGGGTGAAGCGTTTCTGCGGCTGCATGAGGGTCATTGGGACCGATCCAACTGCATTCCGGTAGGGTGCTATCG
Source organism: uncultured Planctomycetia bacterium (assembly GCA_964553935.1). Lineage (GTDB taxonomy): Bacteria > Omnitrophota > Gorgyraeia > 1-14-0-20-64-10 > 1-14-0-20-64-10 > CAZKNC01. Next base: position 243 of record CAZKNC010000064.1, read on the forward strand.
ATTGGATGACGTTCAAACCGCTCAAAACGCGGACCGTCAGCAAGCCTTAACGGAAAATTATGCCGAGCGTTTCGGAGGGCGTCGGCCTCTGATTCTGCTGCTGTTTCCCTCTCTTTCCTGGTATACGCTTCGTTCCCGAGTTCGAGAACTCTTGGAAGGATTGAAGCTGCTTCAACAGCTTCCGGGGCCGTTCCAGATTGTTTGCCGGTTCCGCGACGCGCATCAGCGCCAGCAATGGATGGAGGTCGGTCTTGCAGAGCTTTTCAATACCGATCCGCGGATCACCGAAGACGTTTCAAGCTTCAGCACAGCCGAATGGATGGCCCTGAGCGACTTGATCATCTCCAACAGCCACTCTACCGGCATCATCGAAGCAGCCGGATCGCACAAACCCTGCGTGGCGTTCGATTACATGACGACCGCCGAAAAAGTATTCAGCCGGTACAGCTCTACCGTGGCGATCAAGAGCCGCGAAGAATTGGTGGACCTCGTGAAAAAAGCCCAAGCCGGGCATCTGCCGAGCTTGGCCGGCGGGGCCTGGCTGGCGAAAGACTACTCTTTCTATTCGGACGGCCAAAATACCAATCGTTTCCGGGGGGCCGTCACCGAGCTGATGAAAAGTCCCTTTGTGCTGGCCCTTTCTCGTGATCCGGGCGGAGCCGAAGTGTTGGAACCGGTGGTGGAAGCGCTGCGGAATCAGGAGCGGTTTCGAATCCATCATCTTCATTTGAAAACTCGCCAATCTTTTTCTGCCTGGAGACGGGAAGCCCGGCGCCGGCTTCAGGAATCGCGGCCCGATTTTCTTTTGACGGCTACCAGTCACGGGTCCGGCATGGAGAAGGCCTTTATTCGAGAAGCCGCTTTACGGGGAATTCCTTGTTTGACCGTTCTGGATTCTTGGTCCAATTACCGATCCCGTTTCTTAGAACCCGGAGAAACATTAGCCTCTCATCGGCTTCCTTCCGTCATCGGCGTCATGGACGATTTTGCAGTACAAGAAATGGAACAATTAGGTTTTCCTAAAGACCGGCTTCGTATTGTCGGGCAGCCGGGTTTTGATCGTTTTCTCGAATGGGCGCGCAAATCTTCTACGCAAAGTCTCCGTTCTCAATTCCGGTCAGAGCATGGAATTGGTCCGGATGAAAAATTGGTGGTCTTTTTCTCGCAACCGATTCGTCAAATGGATGGCCCTCCCGGCAGCGCCAGCTACCGCGGGTACCGGGAAGAAGAAGCTTTGCAGCTGTTGATGCGCTGCTTGTCGGAAAGAAAGGGCCGTACTCCTTTTCGTTTACTGGTCAAGCTTCACCCCAAAGAAAAGTCAGGCAAGTACGACAAGCTTTTCAGAAACGCTTCAATTCCGGTGCAGCTGTTTGATTCCGGCCATGCCAACGCTTTGCTGTTGGCTTCCGATATCGCGGTGGGGATGACTTCCACGATGCTGATTAAGGCGGCTCTGTTGAACCGTCCGGTTCTGAGTATTCAACCGAATCAACAGGGCGAGGAACGGCTGATGCTGAGCCGCCGTCAATTTCTGCGCTCCTGTAGGGACGAATCGGCTGTACGGGAAACATTGGAAACCGCCTGGATGACCGAGCCGCAGCAGGGCCGTTTTTCTTCCTTTTCCAGCGTCGTGGGGGACGGGAGGTCCACTCAAAGAATCGTGGATCAAATTCAATCCTTACTGAAGAACCGAGCGCCTAAACGGGAACCGCGGACTGTCTTGATCGAATCTGCGGCCTTGCTTCCAATCTTTTCGGGTTGGAAACAGCTCCGGCAAGCGGAGCGAATCCTATTCTTTTGCGCGCATCATTTGGCCGAAGAGAAGCGCGCTCCATTCCGCCGCCGGCTTGCTGAACGATTGTTGCATCGGCTGAATTCTCGGGCCGACATCCGGGATCTATCCGAAGAGCTTACGGCCGATCTGGGCTACAGCAACAATCTGGAATCGGATCGCTACGTGGAGCAGGTGTTCCAGAAAATCCAAAAAACCGCCAGTTATAAACTCGTTTTCCAGCAAATCAATGATCCTCATGCCGACCGTTTTTATAAGATGCGAGTGCTGCCGCGAGTGTTGCGCGTCACGCAGTTTCTGCGCACGGCCGAGTATTTGAAAAAGTATTCCGTGGATCTCACGGTGCTGCCTTCGACACTCTATGAGGAATCGCTGCGAGTCCCACCCATTCTGCGTGCTTATTTAAAATGCCAGAAGCTCTGCCGTCGGTTTCTGAGAGTTCTGACGTTTTACAATGTTTGGGCGATTGTTGGGGCGGGACCATTGTTTTTATTCCAGCAAGGCTGGCGCGCCGGCATACGCCGTTCCTTTAAACCGGTCCAAGCCGACGTCATTCATCCGATTGTCTATGGAACACAGGAAGATGGCTTGTTTCAGGGGATTCGCACCGGGATTGATGACGATTGGGTTCTCAATGGAGCGCTTGACTCTTCTCGGCTCGCTTTCTATTTCTCGGATTGGAAATTCTCTCCCGATGAGGAACGGGTCCAACGCGAGCGTCTCAAGCAACGCGGTATTGAATGTTTTCACCCCGCGCGGCTTCCGTTGACTTTCCGGACGCTCCGCGAACAGTTGGCGCTTTCCTTTCAAATGGGGTGGGAAATCTTGCGCTATCCCCGAATTCTTTCCGAGGAAGGATGGATCGCGCGCATCAGCGCTTCGCTTTTTTACCAATATCTGCGGGAACTGCATTTCTGCCAGTCCGTAGAATACAAGATTTCCGTGGAGCAGCAGGATCACTCGGCGGCTCATGTGATCCGGACCATTGTGGCAAACCGTTTCGGGCGGCTGACCGTCGGCATGCATCACGGCGTTCCGGAAGGACCTTACGGCCTGCCCATGCTGCGATACGTTCATATCAACCGGTACGGAGTCTGGGGCAGGGCTTTCCAGCAGAGCTATGCCGGTTTCTGGGAATCCACCCAAACGGTTCCGATCGGGGATTTTCGCCTCGACTGGATCATCGCCGCTCAGCAGCCCGAACGTCTTCGGCAGTTGGAAACCCGGTATCAAACGCAGTTCGGTGGAATCCGGCCGCTGGTCGTGGTTCTGTTCCCGACCTTAGGCGAATATCATTTGCGTACTCGACTCACAGAATTTCTCGAAGGGTTGCGGCTGCTGAAGACACTGCCCGGAGCCTTTCAGGTGGTTTGTCGATTCCGGTCTCAGGCGTTGGCGCAAGACTATCTGCGCCTTGGACTCGATGCGATCCTTCAGGCGGATTCCCGGATCCTCATCGATCTGACGGAATTCACGACTCCGGAATGGATGGCACTGGCCGACGTGGTGATTGCCAATAGTATTTCGACTGGATTGCTGGAAGCGGCCTCTTGCGGAAAGGTTTGCTTCACGTTCGACACGATGAGGTTGGCCGAGCGGGTTTACAGTCCTTATGGAAAAAACCTGGTTTTAAAAGACCGCCATGAATTCGTGCGCGTCGTTCAAAACGCTTCCGGTTCTTTCGAGGGATGGGAATGCCGATGGAGCCAGCTGGCGCAGGATTACAACTATTTTTCAGATGGACGCAACATCGAACGTTTCCAAAACCTGTTACTTCAAACGCTGGATCCGGAGAAACATCCGGCTGTTCCCATGCAGCCTGAAGCGGTCCTAAGCGGAGCGGCAGTCTAATGGTCTATCGAGCAGGTCTGATCGGTTGCGGCCGGATCGGCGCCAACGCTGCGTTGGACACGGAATCTCGGCTGCATTGCCATGCGCAGGCTTTTCAACACTCCACTCGAGCTCAATTGGTCGCACTCTGCGATCCGGACCCGGAACGGCTGCATCGCGCCGGACGCCGATGGGGAGTGGGACGCCTTTACACGGATCCGCGTGAGATGCTGGCGAAGGAACGTCTGGATGTGGCCAGCATCTGCTCCTCGACCGCTACGCACCCGGCTATGTTTCAAGAGACGCTTCAGGCGGGAGTCAAAGGCATTCTTTTGGAAAAGCCGGTAGCGGCCACGCCTGAGGAAACCGCTCAAATGCTGGAGCTGGCTCGCCAATCGACGGCGGTGGTCAGCGTCAATTACGGACGCCGCTTTTGTCCCGCCTATCAGAGAGCGATGCAGGAGATCCGGGCGGGGCAGATCGGTAAAGTCCTTTATGTTCATGGGATTTATACGAAAGGTCTTTATAACAACGGGACCCACCTGTTGGATCTGCTGCATTGGGCGCTGGACGAACCCACCGATCTAATTCCATCCGAGACGCTTTCGGGCAGAGCGGACCCGACGTGCAGTTTTCGTTGGATGGGTAAAGACGGCGTGACGGCTTGGATTCAAGCCGCCGACTATCAGGTCTTCAACGTTTTTGAATTGGATTTCCTGGGAACCGAGGGCCGTTACCGTTTCGTGGACCAAGGGCATCGGCTGGAGCGGTATCGGGTGGAAAACGTCTCTTCTTCTTACGGTTTCCGGCAGATGGAAGCGGTCGGCAGGGTCGAAGCGACCGGTTTTCACGATTCGATTTACTTTGCGGTGGAAAATTTGATCGACTGCATGGAAACGGGCCAAGTTCCTGCCTGCACGTTGGAACAGGGAGCCTATGTTTTGGGACTCGCCGGTCGCATGCTGGAACAGGTGGTTTAGCCATGGGAACCTCTACTCTGGCATTACTGGGCGGCTCTCCGGTCGTGACTGGCCCATGGCCTTCTTCGAACACCATCGGCTCAGAAGAAAAAGCGTTAGTGATGGAAGTGCTGGATTCCGGCATTCTTTCCGGGTTTCGGGCCGGCTCAGGACCGGAGTTTTTCGGCGGTCCCAAGGTTCGGCAGTTGGAAAAAGATTGGGCCGACTGGTTCGGCACCAAACACGCGATTTGTTTCAACTCGTTAACCTCCGGGCTCAATGCCGCGATCGGGGCACTGGGAATACGACCCGGAGATGAAGTGATCGTTCCTCCGTTGACGATGTCGGCTTCCTGCGTGGCTCCGCTGGGGTACGGAGGGGTTCCGGTATTCGCGGACATCGATCCGCAGACGTTGTGTTTGGATCCCCGCTCGATTGAATCGAAGATTACTCCGAAGACGCGCGCAATCGTGGTCGTTCATCTGTTCGGCCATCCCGCCCCTATGGATGAGATTCTCGCGATTGCCCGTAATCATCGCCTCATGGTCTTGGAGGATTGCGCGCAGGCGCCGGCCGGGCGCTACCGTGGGAAACCGGTCGGCACGTTGGGAAACATCGGCGGATTCAGTCTGAACATTCATAAGGCGATTCACTCCGGGGAAGGCGGGGTCATGACCACCGAGGATGATGAGCTGGCTCTTCGTCTTCGCTTGATCCGGAACCATGGCGAAGTGGCCGTCGAAGGGCTCGGAGTGACCCGGTTGGATAACACCGTGGGTGGAAATACCCGTATGTCGGAGATGGAAGCGGCCGTGGCAATCGCTCAACTGAGAAAGTTGGAGAGGCTGACGCAAGCCCGAATCCGCCAAGGAGACTTCTTAGACAAGCAGTTGAAGAAGATCCCCGGTCTCACCCCTTATCACGTGAAAGAGCAGGACAGCCAGCACGTTTATTATCTTTATGCGATCCGATACGAAGAAGCGGTTTGCCAATTGCCTCGCGATCTGTTCGTGCAGGCCGTCCGCGCCGAAGGAATCGAACTGCGATCGGACTATGCAAGGCCCGTTTATTGGGAACCGGTTTTCCGAGAGAAGCATCCCAAAGGTCTTTGTCCGGCGGCCGAACGCGCCTATGAACGGGAGCTGATATTCGGCCGATTCTGCCATTGGCCGCTGACCGAATCTCACGCGGAACAAGTGGCGCAGGCCTTTCAGAAGGTGCTGGATCATCGCACCGATCTGCTGGAGCTGGCTCCCCGATGAAGACTCCGTTTTTACAGGGTCCGAACGTGACGTTGCGCCCGCTGGTATCTGAAGATGTGGCGGGTCCGTATGTCTCTTGGTTGAACGATGCGGAAGTCTGCGCAGGCAACGGACATCATTTATTTCCTTACACAACCCGTGAAGCGCTGGACTACGTGGAGCAAGTCCAGAAATCCCGCGACAAGGTGGTGTTGGCCGTCACGTTGGAAGGCGGCAAAAAGCATATTGGGAATGTGGCACTGCAGAAGATCCACCCGGTTTATCAAAGCGCAGAATTGGCCATCCTGATCGGAGATAAAAAGAGTTGGGGCAAAGGTTATTCCAGAGAAGCCTGCCGGCTGTTGTTGGACCATGCCTTCGGCACGCTGAACCTCCATCGGGTCTACTGCGGGACGTTTGAAACCAACGTGGCGATGCAAAAATTGGCCGAATCGCTGGGCATGCGGGAAGAAGGCCGGCGGCGACAAGAAGCCTTCAAGGACAACCGCTTTTTGGACGTGATCGAGTATGGCGTGCTGCGGGACGAATACTTGCGGAGGAAACGGTGACCACGGCGATTTTAGTCGTCCGCCTCGGCTCCAGCCGGTTTCCAGGCAAGGTGATGAGCCCGCTGTGCGGAAAACCGATGCTGGAGCGAATGATCGAACGGGTGGCCGCGGCCAAGAGCGTCCGGCAAATCGTTTTGGCCACGACCGATCTGCCCGAAGATGACCGGTTGGAAACCTGGGCTACCGCCGCGGGGGTCGGTTGCGTTCGCGGATCTTCGGATGACGTGCTGGGAAGGGTTTGCCAAGCCGCTCAAACCGCCGGGGCCGATCCCATCGTTGAGCTTCTCGGCGACAATCCGATGGTCCACAGCCGCTTGATCGATGACGTGGTGGATTTTTATCGGGCCGGATCTTACGACTACGCGGCCAGCGTGACAACCGAATATCCTCACGCCGGACCGGAATTTCGGAAATTCCCGATTGGAATCCGAGTCCAAGTGATGAGCCGGGCTGCTCTGGTCCGTTGCGAGAAACTATCCACCGATCCGGCCGACCGCGAACATTCCACCCGCTACGCGCTCCATCACCCGGACCAATTCCGGTTGGGATATTTCGAAGCGAAAGGATCCTGGCAGCGGTTGAACCGGCCAGAGCTGACCTTTGCCGTGAATTATCGTCAAAATCTGGATCTTCTGGAACGGATTTTTGAACCTTTCCTTGCGCAAGATCCGAATTTCAGCCTGGAAACAGCGGTGGAAGCTTACGACGCCTTACCGCCGGAACAAAAGGAATGGATGGGCAACCTGGAAAACATTCGAAAATGATTCCGAACAGCGCTTCTGAAATCATCCGGAAGATCCGGGAAGGAAAGTGGACCACCACCCAGTGGGTCCAGTCCTGTCTGGACCGCATCCGGGAAACCGACTCTACGTTGCGGGCCTGG
>CAZKNC010000065.1:0-7360 GCA_964553935.1 uncultured Planctomycetia bacterium
AAATGAATCAAGCCATTCTGGAAAATCGGCTCGATTCCGCCGCGGCCGGCCTTCACGGTCTGGAAACCGCTGTTCCGCAGATGACCGATCCGGAAGTGGCGGTTCCTCTGCGGCTGTTCCTGGGAGCGGCCAATGTCCGAATGGGCTATCCTCGGCGCGCTTGCCTGCATTTCCAATGGGTTCACGTGAACGCTCCGCAGCATCCGCTGGCTTCTCTGGCGTTGGCCGCCGTGGGTCGGAACACAGAGCGGTCCCTGCGCAATCCGGAAGCGGCCGCGGCCTATTTTCGAGAAGTTTTGGAACGCCACCCCAAATCCCCGGAGGCCCAGCAGGCCCGCGAGTTTTTTATCCGCATTGACAAACGCTGAGTTATAATGCGCTTGTCCCTGCGGCGCTCGTGATTGGTCGAATAGATTCTGAACCAACATTAGAATCCCGGGAGCGAGGTTCCGGCTGCGGAACGCAGGCCCACCAGGCAGGTTCGGAGGGAAGCGAGAGACAGCCGGGCAAGTTCCCACTTGGCGAAGCCAGGTTCACGACTAGATCGACACACGGCACTCGCGGGGACGTTTTTTAGACCCCGTTTTCTTTCATGCCACGCAAACCTTCCAAAGAATCATCCAGCGGCGATCTGTTTCAGCCGGAGGAAGAGGCCGCTTCCCCCGACCGGCCTTTGGCCGCCCGGATGCGGCCCCGAACGCTGGAAGAATACGTCGGCCAGGCTCACCTGTTAGGACCAGGCAAGGTTCTGCGGCGGGCCATTGAAGCCGACCGGCTGACTTCTCTCATCCTGTACGGTCCGCCCGGATGCGGCAAAACCGCGCTCGCTTTTTTGATCGCGGCACGAACCAAAGCCCGGGTCGAGCGCGTTAACGCGGTTTCCTCCAGCGTCGAAGAGCTTCGTCGGATCATCGAATCGGCCCGGTTCCGCCGAAAAAATCAGGCCCAGCGCACGCTGCTTTTCATCGACGAGATTCATCGATTCAACAAGGCCCAGCAGGACGTGCTGATGCCGGAAGTCGAGGACGGAACCCTCCTGCTCATCGGAGCGACTACGCACAACCCCTTCTTTTCGCTGGTTTCGCCGCTGTTGTCCCGGTCCATCGTGGCGGAGCTCAAACCGCTTTCCGCCGAAGAGCTGGCGACGCTGCTCCAGCGGGCGATCGCCGATCCGGAGCGAGGCCTCGGAAAACTCCCATTGGAAATCGAGCCGGACGCGCTGAAATTCCTGGCGGATGCCGCCGACGGCGACGCTCGCCGGGCTTTGAACGGCTTGGAGATCTCCGCGGTGACCACGCCTCCGGATGATCGGGACGTCATTCGCGTCACGCGGACCGCGGCGGAGGAATCTCTGCAGAAAAAAGCGGTGGTGTACGACCGGGACGAAGACGCCCATTATGACACCGTCTCCGCCTACATCAAAAGCATGCGGGGCAGCGACCCGGATGCCGCGCTCTATTGGCTGGCCAAAATGCTCTACGCCGGAGAGGACCCCCGCTTCATCGCGAGGCGGCTGGTGATTTGTGCCGCCGAAGACGTCGGCAACGCCGACCCGCAGGCGCTGGTCGTGGCTGCCGCCGCCCAGCAGTCGGTGGAGTTCATCGGCCTGCCGGAATGCCGGATTCCTTTGGCGCAAGCCACGGTGTACATTGCCTGCGCCCCAAAATCCAATGCCTCCTACATGGGATTGGAAGAAGCGACCGAGGATGTGAAGAAAGGCCGGACGTTGGAAGTGCCCACCCATCTAAAAGACGCCAGCTATCCCAGCGCTAAGAAGCTTGGACATGGGGAAGGGTACAAATACGCCCATTCTTACCCCGGACACCAGGTGGAGCAGGAATACATCCCCTCCCAGAAGCGCTACTACGAACCGACCGATCAAGGTTTTGAGCGCCAGATCCAGGAGCGTCTTTCAAAAATCCGGAAAGATCAAATATCCTATTGACAGTAAACAGGATAATAGTCTATATTTTCTAAGTAATTGTTGATATAAATATCAGGAATTAATTGAAAAAACAGGCATGAATCCAGAAACCATTAAAACAGCCGCGAAAGAGCTGGAGTCCCAAGGCGCAGAGGAAGTTCTGCGCTGGGGAATCGATCATTTCCCCAAGATAGCGCTTGCGGCCAGTTTTGGTGCGGAAGACGTGGCCATCATCGACCTGCTTTCCCGGGCGGACCCGGAACACCGAGTAAAAATTTTCACGCTGGACACCGGCCGGCTGAATGAAGAAACCTATGAGGTGATGGAACAAATCCGGCGGAAATACAGCGTTTCCATCACCAGCTATTTCCCAGACCGATCGGCGGTGGAAGCTCTGGAGCGTGGAAAGGGATTCTATTCCTTCCGGGAATCGGTGGAGAACCGGAAGGAATGCTGCGGGATCCGGAAGGTGGAGCCGCTCCAACGGGCGCTGGCCGGGCTGGATGCTTGGATCACCGGACTGCGCCGGGAACAAGCGGTCACCCGGACCGTGCTGGCCAAAGTGGAAATTGACGTGGCGCACGGCGGGATCGCGAAAATCAATCCCATCGCGAACTGGACGACTCAGCAGGTCTGGGATACTATTCGAGAGCACCACGTGCCGTACAATCGGCTGCACGACCAAGGGTTTCCCTCTATCGGATGCGCTCCCTGCACGCGGGCCATCCGGCCAGGTGAAGAACTCCGGGCCGGACGCTGGTGGTGGGAACTTCCGGAGCACAAGGAATGCGGTCTGCACGTCAAACCGCGGAGTTAACCAAAGGAGCGAATGGAATGATGAGCGGAACAAGAATAGCTGGGATTCTGATGTGCGGAACTCTTCTGGCCGGATGCGCCCATGCCGGCCGCCGAACCGCGGAAGCGGACGCGTTAAAAACCCGGGTGGATTCCCTGGAGAGCCAGGTGGCGGTGTTGAATCAGCGGCTGGAAGAGGTCTCTGCCGCGCAGCCGGCCGCGCAGGCCGATACCGGGGTCTCGGCCCGCCCGTCCACGGCGAAAACTCGTTTGAGCATACGTCAGATCCAGAAAGCGCTGGTCTCCGCCGGCTACTATAAAGGAACTGTGGACGGCAAGCAGGGCCCGCAGACCAAAAAAGCGATCAAGGAATTTCAGCAGGCGCAGGGGCTCAAAGCGGACGGCATTGTGGGTTCGGCCACCAGCGAGGCGCTCGCCAAATACATCGAAGAATGAGCGATTTGATCCCTCCACACGGCGGAAGACTGACGGAACGGCTGGTTCGCGGCGCGGAACGGGAAGCGCTGCTGCATGAAAGCCAGCGGCTGCCGTCGATCACGCTGGACGACTGGGAGCTGGCCGACCTGGAAATGCTGGGGTCCGGCGCTCTTTCGCCGTTGGAGGGATTTTTGCGGGAGGCCGAATACGATTCCGTGGTCGATCGAATGCAGTTGGCCGATGGGGCGGTTTGGCCTCTCCCGGTCACGCTGTCGCTCACCGATGGAGAAGCCGATCTCTGGAAGGAAGGGCAGGACCTTCGGCTGGAGGCGCCCGACGGCCGGCTCATCGGCATCCTGCATCAGCCGGAGCTGTATCCCTACAACCGGATGGTTGAAGCGAAACTGGTCTACGGCACCACGGATGCGAGCCACCCGGGAGTGGCCCGCATCCTGGCGCAGGGACCGTATTACGTGGGAGGGCGGGTCTCCGTGGTGGAGATGCCGCCCCATGAGGATTTCCCGGAATATCGGTTGACGCCGGCGCAGACCCGCCAGGAATTCGATCGTCGGGGATGGCGCCACGTGGTGGGGTTTCAGCTTCGAGGCGTTGTTCATCGGGCGCAGGAATACCTGCTGCGCTGCGCGCTGGAGATTGCCGACGGCGTCATGATCCATCCGGCGGTCGGCGGCGGGGAAGAAGAGAATCTGCCGGCCTCCGTGCGGGTGCGCTGCATCCGGGCCCTGCTGGATCATTATTTTCCGCTGGACCGGGCTTTGCTGGTGGTCAACCCTCTGTCGATGCGCTATGGAGGCCCGCGGGAAGCGATTTTCCAGGCGATCCTTCGGCAGAATTACGGCTGCAGCCATTTCATCATCGGCCGGGACAGTACCAGCGTCGGGAAATTTTACGGTCCGATGGATTCGCAGAGAATCTTTGAAAAATTCCGGCCCGAGCAGTTGGCGGTGACGCCGCTGTTTTTTGACAACGCGTTTTACTGCCGCACCTGCCAGGGAATGGCCACGGTGAAGAGCTGCGGGCACTCTCTTTCGGAGCGGGGGGCGATCAGCGGCGCGGTGGTGGATCAGTTTTTGATGGAAGGCAAAGAACCGCCGCCGGAGTTCATGCGTCCGGAGGTCAGCGAAATTTTGAGGGAAGCCGCCCAGAAGGTGGCCTCCTGAGCACGGAGGAAATGCATTGGTTACGCTGGAACAGGTCTCCAAGCGTTTTTCCCAGAACGGCAGCGGCATTGAAGTCCTGCAGGACATCAATCTCACCATTGCCGACGGGGAATTCGTCTGCCTGGTCGGCCCTTCCGGCTGCGGCAAAAGCACCCTGATCTCGCTGATCGCCGGGTTGGAAAGCCCCAGCTCCGGCCGGGTTCTGATCGATGGGAAACCAGTGCAGGGGCCCGGCGCGGACCGTGTGGTGGTTTTTCAGGAAGCCGCGCTATTTCCCTGGCTCACCGTTCGTCAGAACGTCGAGTTCGGATTGAAGATCCATGGAGTTTCTGCAGATGGGCGGGCTCGAAAATCCACAGAGCTTCTGAGAATGGTCCACCTCAGCCGTTTTGCCGATTTTTATCCGCACCAGCTTTCCGGTGGGATGAAGCAACGGGTGGCGATCGCGCGCGCGTTAGCGATGGATCCGAAGATTTTGCTGATGGACGAGCCGTTTGCCGCGCTGGACGCGCAGACGCGGCGGCTGTTGCATGAAGAACTGCTGGAAATCTGGCAGGCGACGCGCAAGACGGTTTTTTTTGTGACGCACAACGTGCGGGAAGCGACCGTGCTGGCGGACAAGGTGCTCACCATTTCCGCCCGCCCGGGCCGGATCAAGGGCGGGTACCATATCAAATTGCCGCGGCCCCGACGGGAGAGCGACCCGCACCTGATTGTTATCCAGCAGAGGATTCTAGCCGGTCTCCAAGAAGAAATCGCGAAAGTGGTGAAAGATGAAGGCTTGGATTACTTGGTCAAAAAAACTGGCGCTGTGGCTCCTGAGCCTGGCGGCCTGGGAGCTTCTCTCTAAGATTTCGCCCTGGATTCCCTCTCCACTGGGGATCCTGCGGATTGCGGGAGCCAACCTGGCTGATCCCCAGATTCTGTCCGCCCTAGGCCGTTCACTGCTGCGGATGGCGGTTGGTTTCACCGGCGTTTTTGTTTTTGGAATTGGGTTGGGGCTGCTTCAGGGGCGATACCGTGTTTTGGATGAAATCTTCGGGACCGTGGCCATGGCACTGCACGCCATGCCGGGAGCCGCCTGGGTGCCGTTGGCAGTTCTGCTTTTCGGACTGACTCCGGCCGCCGTGATTTTCACGGTCTTGTTGGGGGCGACCGGGATCGTCATGGTCAGCACCTCCGCCGGAATCAAGGAAGTGCCGCCGCTGCTTTTACGCGCCGCTCGAACCATGGGTGCCCGTGGAATGAAAATCTTCTGGCATGTCGTGGTTCCTTCCGCCGTTCCTCGAATGGTGGACGGTCTCCGGTTGGCTTGGGCGTTTGGGTGGAGGGCCCTCATGGCTGGCGAGCTTATGATTGGTTCTCTCAGAGGAATGGGGGAGATTTTGAACCGGGTGGCAAAGGAGAAAAACCTGCACCAAATCCTCGCGTTCATGCTGATTATCGCGGCGATCAGCTTGGCCATCGACCACCTGATTTTTCGCCGGTTGGAGAAACTGGTCCGAACCCGGTGGGGAACGGCATGAAGACTACTTCGGCGGTGCTGGAACAGATGTTCGACCATTGCAGGAAAGAATATCCTAACGAAGCGTGCGGGTACCTGGCGGGCCAGGGAGACCAGCTCAGCCGGGTTTTCCCGATCCGCAACGACGCGGCCAGCCCGACTTGGTATGAGATGAACGCGGTCGACCAGATCCGGGCCCAGAAAGAAATCCGCGGCATAGGGTTGAAACATCTGGCGGTTTACCACTCACACGTGGCGACCGAGGCGTATCCATCCCCGCGGGATGTGGAGCGGGCCACCGCGGTGCAGGACCTGTTCGACGGGCATTACCTGCTGGTAACGCTCAAAGACAGCCTGCCGAAAGCCCGGGCCTTCACGATCCGGGATGGAAACGTGACCGAGGAGCCGCTGCTCGAGCAATGACGAATTCTTTGAAGATCGGGACGCGCGGTTCAGCGCTGGCGCAAGCGCAGGCCGGTCTGGTGAAAACGGCGCTGGAAAAAGCCCAGCCCGGAATCGTCATCGAATTGGCGGTGATCAAAACCACCGGCGATGATTTCTCGGCCGCCGATAAAGCGGCCGGCACCGCGGTCAAAGGGCTTTTCGTGAAAGAGATCGAAGAGGCCCTTCAGGACGGTCGGATTGATTTGGCGGTTCACTCGGCGAAAGACATGGAGAGCGATCTGCCGGCAGGGCTCACGCTGGGGGCGGTCTTGAAACGGGAAGATTCTCGGGACGCGCTGGTGGCCCGGGACGGTTCTTCTTTGAAGGGGCTTCCGGCCGGAGCAAAAATAGGAGTCAGTTCGCTGCGCCGCATCGCGCAGTTGAAAAGAGTCCGCCGGGACCTGGAATACGTGCCGATCCGAGGCAACGTCGATACGCGGCTCAAAAAACTGGATGCGGGGGAAGTCGACGCGGTGGTGCTGGCCGGCTGCGGGCTGATCCGGCTGGGCTTGAGCGGCCGGATCACCGAATGGCTGGAGACGGCGGTCTGCCTGCCGGCGGTCGCCCAGGGAGCGCTGGCTGTGGAAGTCCGGGCGGATCGTGCCGATCTGCAGGAGCTTCTGAAGATTTTAGACGATCCGGCATCGCGCAGCGAGATCGACGCTGAGCGGGCGCTGCTGTCGGCGCTGGGCGGAAATTGCCGCGTCCCGATCGGCGGGCTGGCCCGGGCTGTCGATGAAAATCTAACGCTGGAAGGGGTGGTCCTTTCGCCGGACGGATTAAAAGCGGTCCGCAAACAGGTAACCGGTTCCCGAAAATCCGCGCGGAAATTAGGCATTGAACTGGCCAGTCACCTGCGGGCCGTCGGGGCCGACCGGCTTTTGTTCGGCAACTGGGAAAAGAAATGACCGGAAAAGTTTATTTAGTGGGGGCGGGGCCGGGAGACCCCGATCTGATCACGCGAAAGGGAGCGGGGCTGATGAAACAAGCCGACTGCGTGATCTACGACCGGCTGGTTTCCCCGCAGCTGCTGAAGCTGGCTCCGCGCCGCAGCGAGCGGATTTACGCGGGGAA
>CAZKNC010000066.1:0-704 GCA_964553935.1 uncultured Planctomycetia bacterium
GGCATGAAGCAGCTGATGCGCAGCGGCCGGATTATCGTGGAATATAGGCCGACCGTGGTCAATACCCGGACCTCCACATTCCGCAGCAACGTGGAGTACGACCGGTCCACTGGTTTCCTCAAAAACCAGGATGACTTCTCCAGCGGAGACCTTAACCCCGGCGTCAATCGGGTCAATTTCCGGGACGCCAGCTACAGCACCAGCGGACAGCTTTTGAGCGCCCGCACCCTTACGAAGTTCGATCTGTTCGGGCTGGAGGGCAACACCACAGATGTATTGACCTTTTACACGCGGGACAGCCAAGCCCGGCTTCGGTTCGCCGACGCGGTCGGCACTCAAAGCACGACCGACATTTTCGGCAGCGGTTCCGAATCCCTGCTTTCGCAGACCTTCGTGGGGATCGCGGGGCAGGCCCGGCTGGCGGCGGCCAGCGCTCTGGGTTCGGCGCTGGAACTGGACGGTTCGCACTTCGACATCGGGCAGACCACGACGTATCAGTACGACTCCGACGGCATTCTTCTCGGCGCGTTCGGATCCAGTTTCCGGGAAGGGTGGGACATCTTCCTGAACTACAGCCGGCGTTTCCTCGAGAATCTGTACGAGGTGATCAACGGCGAGGCCCGCGTGAAGCTTTCTTACTCGGCGCAGGACGCCCGCGGCGAGGGGACCATCAGCATCACCGACGACCGGACGCAGCGACACAC
>CAZKNC010000066.1:714-2601 GCA_964553935.1 uncultured Planctomycetia bacterium
GTGGGACCGGTGCCACCTACGACACGCTGAGGCGGGCGGCGGAAGCGCGGATCGCGGGCGCCGCGGCGGCGCCCTGGATTTCCCAGCCGGATTCGTATGAACGGGAAGAGACTGCTCAGGTCGGCGCGTTCAAGGTGTTCAAATATTACCGGAAGAACGAGGACAGCAGCCGGGGCGCTCTGGCCGGCGTGATGGTGGATGTTCCGGGCGCTCCGATCGTGTTGACCGATGTCGGCGAACCGACCGTCGAGGCCGGCGTGGTGACCGTCTCTGGCGGGACCGGAGCGTCGGCCTATCAGAGCGTGATTTCGGCTGCGGGCACCGGCGGCGTCCAGATGGTTCGTTCCGTCGCGGGAGTGGAATCGCAGGTGACGCGAGTCACCCAGGCCGCCGGCATCACGACGACGGCCGTCTCCACGGTTCTTTTTTCCGACCCGGATCAAAATCCGGACACGGTTCCGGAACGAAGCGAACAAATCGCCAGTGTCACACATGCCATCGGCCTGGTGAGCGTCACGGTTGCTTACGCAGAGGGGAATCCGACCGGGCGAGTGACGGGGTCCGGGCCGGGCTACAGCGCGGGGCTGGAGAATGTGACGGCGACCACTCTCGGGACGAACCAAGCGGTCCTCACGGCCACCGGCGGGACGATCACTGTAACGCACGACGCGGAAACAAACCGGACGACGATTACCAAAAACCTCGCTAATTTTCCGGAACAGAATGAAACGGTCACCGTTCAGAAGATCGATCGGGGTGGCCGAAATTTCCTGGTGTCCACGGTTGCCGACAGTGCCGGACGGATGACCAAAGCCAGCTGGACGGATGAGGCCACCGGTGAAACGCTGCTGCGGCTGGGCGCTAGCTGGACCGAGGATGCCGCTACCCATGTTTGGAAGGCCAACGCGGTGCTGAGTGGACCGATGGGGTCCACGGTTAAGTACTTGGCCGATGTGACCGCGGTCGATTTGAGCGGGCTGGTGAATGGGGTACAGATGAGCGATGCAGGCCTGGTCACTCTCTCGGTTTCCGGTGAAACAATCGAGGTTTCCAAAGACGGAGCGGTTTTCAAGGATGCCGCCGGCACCGTCATGCGGGAGATGCGGGTCCATCGAGGGGAATACATGACCCAGGTGGTAACCTATCGCGGCGCGTACAACGCGGAATCGGGTGCAACCAATGTCATCGAAGCGATCGATATTATCGGGTTCGGTTTCATCCGGACTGACCGGTATCTGGACAAGAACGGCAACCTTACGCAGGAGGCTGCCGACCGGACGATTACGTATCTCAATTCAGAAACCGGCGCGCCCAGCCGGATCGCTCGGATCACTTATGACACCACCGGCGGAGTGGCCGATAAGATCAGCCATGTCCTTCTCGAAGATTACACGCCCAACGGGGCGACGGTCAGCGTTCGGGAGATTCAGCGCAACACCGCCGGCGACATCGAGTGGGCCAAGCAGCAGGGGTACGACCAGTCCGGCAACCGGAGAGTGATGCATCTGAAAGGCAACGGCGACGGCTCGATGAGCATCGTGGCGATCTTTACCGATTCCAACGGCGCCCGGACCCGGGCGCTCTGGATCCCGGATAATACCGTGATGGCCAAAGACGCCGACGGCAAGGACACCACGTTCCCGGTCCGGCACGTGGTGGAGCTGGCCAACGGCGAGACGCTTCCTCAGATGGAAATGATCGTGGTCAGCGGCGATCCGGCCGCTCTGGCGGAGGCGACCCTGACCGAGGAGCAATGGCATCGGCTGATTGCCGGTGAAACCGTCACCGTCCGGGGAGTCCAGATCCGTCTACCGCAGGAAGGGGATGAGCCCACACCGCCGGCCGCTCCCCTGCGATCGCCCTACTCGTTCCAAGCGAATCGGTCCG
>CAZKNC010000066.1:2611-7323 GCA_964553935.1 uncultured Planctomycetia bacterium
TCTCTATCAGGAGGATGAGGGCGCGTACTATAGAATTCCCCCGCACGTGGATGGGGAAATCCGTTTTTATTCCGAACGAGGCATCTCGGTCGCCGCGAAGCTCTATGGAGTGCCGGCCGGATTCCGAGTGGAGGATCCGGCGCCGCCCGGCGGCCCCGGCATGGCGATTTTTCTTGCTCCAAAAACGGCGGAGGATTTTGCCGCGTTCAGCCGCTTTGCCGGAATGATCGCCCAGCGCTACAGCGGGTCCAACGGCAACGGGAAAGTGGGATTTTTCGAGGTCGGCAACGAAGTGAACCGCCGGCTCTGGTACAACATCGGTCCAAAACCCGCGGACGCCTCGGAATCGGACTACGTCAAACAATGGTTAGACTCGTACGCTAATTTCTTCAAGGCCGCGTACGACGGCATCTTTGCGCACCAGCCCAACGCGAAGGTGTTCGTTTCGTTGGATCACGCCTTCAGCGCTTCACAATGGGACCAGCCGTTGAGCGGTGAGCCCAGTATCTCTGTCCAGACCTTCTTGACGGAGTTCGCCGCCCGCGTGGAAGGGCGGACATGGCGCGTTGCCTATCACCCGTACAACACGGACCTGTTTTCTACCCAGTTCGGTCCGAACGATGCCGAGCAGTCTGGAATCGTCACGCTGGGCAATATCGGCGTGTTGCCGGGCTGGCTTCAGCAGCAGTTCCCGGACAGGCCGGAAGTCTATGGTGACATCCTCTTGACCGAATCCGGCTTCCATTCCAGCGCGGCCGCCTATCCGGACGCCGCGCAAGCCGAGCAGGCGCAGGCGGATGCCTTGAGCCGCGCGTTCCGCAATGCGCTGGGAACCCCAGGCATCACCGGCTACATTTACCAGCGGATGATGGACAACCCGGGAGAAGGCGGTTTGAAGCTCGGTCTGCGCGACGAGAATGGCCAGCCCAAACCGTCGTGGACGACTTGGGCTCTCATGAACCGTCCGGGAACTCACGTGGATTCCGGTTTTGAACTGCTGCCTTTTACCCGGTTGACCCGTGGATATCACCCGGAACAGGGTCACCGGGCTTCCTCCCGTCTTTTGCCGACCGGTTTTGTCGAGGAAATGTCCTGGAAACTGCTTCACGCGCCGAGCCCGACCCTCCCAACGAGGATGCTTTATGAATTCGGCATTGAGGGGAACACGTTCCTTTCCACAGAACCCCAGCACGACGGCGCGCAGCCCCTGGGACCGGTGGGGTATGTCTACACCGCTCCTGCGGAAGGATTGGTTCCTCTCTACCGCCTCTACAATCCGGCCAATGGACGCTACTTGATTTCTTCAAGTGAAACAGAGGGTGGATACGGTAATCCGGTGCTGCTGGGCTACGCCTATCCTTCCAGCGCGACCACGCCCTCTCTGGAAAACGATCCTGCCGCCCTCCTGCTTATTCCTGAGCCGGTGGTTCGATTGAGCCCTCCTCCCGGTGCCGATGCTCCGTCGGCGACCTCGGGGACACGGGTTACGCTGAATATTCCCGCTCCGATGGCGGTTTATCTGACGGTCAAGGTGGTTTCCTACACCGGTGATGCGGCTCCGGATCTGAAAGAGCTGGATCTCATGAAGCTGTTGTGGAAGGGCCAGATCACTCAGAAACAGCTGGACGACTTCCGGGCCGGCAAGGCGCTGGAGATTACCTGGAACGGACAACGGGTCACGATCCAGCAGTCCTTCCTTAATACAAGCACGCTGACGCCGGCACAGCGGGCCGAACTCCTTGGAGCTGCCCGAGCGGTGGAGATGGTCCAAAAACAACTGGTGACGCTGGTCGGCACCACCGGAGAGGGAGAGCCGCCCAGTGTGGATTCGATTGAGCTCAGCGAGTCCGATCGGAACAAGCTGATGCAGGGCCAGGACGTCACGGTTGCGGTGACCGGCGGCGCGGTGACGCTTCGGCTGTTCCGGCCGGAGATGCAGACGACCCGCTACATCACGGTGGTCAGCGGGACCGCGCCGGCGGATTGGAGCTCCCTTTCGTTCACGAAAGAAGAGGTCGAAGCGCTTCAGCGCGGAGAGCAGATCGTCAAGACGGTGGATGGGAACACCCTCACCTTGAAAGGTTCCAGCACCATGCCGGACGCTTCCGGCAGTTTGGTTTCGGCCGGGAACGCAGCGGACGTCGTTCTGCTGACGATCCTCAAAGATGCCGAGGGAGTCGTGACGGGCGGCACCGCGGCGGCTCAGCGGGTTTCCAACGTCCAGATCAAGGAAAAGATCGCGCAGATCGTCGGCAGCTACTTCGGCGGGCCGACCGGCGTGCGGGTGACGGAGGAAGTTCTTGAGCGAGCGGCCGATGGTTCCGTGCTGTCCACGTTCCGGCGCTACACGTTCACCGGTCCGAACGATTCCACGAAGTCCATGACGGTGGAGATCACGCTGTCTGGTTTCGACGTGGCCTATCGCCGCGAGTACCAGGGCACGATGAAGAAAGAGAACGGCGAATATTTCATTACCGATTCGCGTGGGGAGAAGGTCTTTAAAGTCGCGGCAAGCTCCGATGGAACAGTGGCCATTTTCAAGAAAAACCCACAAGACAACGACAATTGGACGTTCGATGTCACGGCGACGTTCGAACAGAAAGATTTGAAGTCCATCCGAGACGCGCTGGCGAAACTGACTGACGAAGAGGGAACCGATTCGGAGACGGCTTCGGTGAACCTGAATCAACCGATCTCGGAACAGGAAATTCTGGATGAGGCCGATCTGGACCAGGATGGGAACCGGACGGAGCCACTTCGGCTGGCCCGATCGATCACGGTGGAGGTGAAGGGAGACGGTCTGCCGGAGGTGAACGGCAGCCGGATACTGAAGGATACGATCCATTTGAGCGGTCTCATGGACAAACTGGAGAACGGCGGCGCGCAGTTCTCGCCGGTGAACGGTTTTGATTCCGTGTTCAAGCATGACCCGCGGCTGCAGGCGGTCGTGGGTGTCGTGGGCGCCAATGTTTCGCCGCTGGCCGGTCTGGCCGGCGTCTCGCCGATCGCTTCGAGGGCTCCGCCGGCGGGTGAAACGGTTTCTACGCTTCCCGCTCCAGAAGTTCCCTCTGCTGTTTCCCAGACGCCGATTGCTCCATCCCAAGAAGAAATTGCCGGACAACTAGACGCCGAGTTCCGCGATCGGCAGAGTTTAGCCCGCCGCGTCCTGGACCGTTTGGCTGTTCTGCTGCGCGGCCTGCAGGGTGTTGCCGCCGGAGCACTGGGAATCCTGACTGAATCGCGCATCGCCGAGATTGTTTCCCGATTGGCGACCGCGTTTGGCGCGTTCCTGGTGAATTGTGCCGCCGCGGCACTCGCCGCTTGGATGGAAGCGCGCCAGACCCTTCTGCCCAGCGACTTGGAGCTGGCTGCGGCCAACCTGCTGATGAGGCAGTTGACCGAGCGGGGGGTGGATTCCCTGGCTGCCTCCGGCAGTGCGGCCATCGGGCCGATGATCTCCGCGTTCACGATCCGGCGCGTTGCTTCGGATGTTTTCGGTGTTCGCATGCAGACGATCCGGGCGACTGCCAGCAGTATGGAGCTCATGCTCTCCACGCTGGCCGCGGCCGGGCAGAGAGCGATCATCCATCTGCCGGACCACTGGCTGACTTTCCTGGGTGTGGAACAGGGGGAGAACGGACAAAGGCAAGTCCGGTTCAAGGATTCCGATTACCAGGAGTACACCCTTTCGATGGATCAGTTCCTGGCGCTTTGGCAGGCCGGCGGCGGCTACGCGCTGGTGGAGCAAAACATCCTTTCCACGCAGGAAGCACCGCGTCCCGGCGCTGTCCCGGCGGAGCCGACGACGGCCGTTCAGCCGCGAACCCCTGCCGTGGCTCCCTTGGTCTCTTCCTATACATACGTGCAGGTGGGAGAAGGGGTGGAGCGGGTGATCGCCGGGGCGGGAGCCGTTCCGACGCTGCGGCCTGAGGAAGTGGACCGGGTGGACAGCGACGGTACCGCGTCGCACAACGAGAGCTTCGTGGAGTTTGAGTTTGACGACACCGGCAAGCTGATCGGCGCCAAGGGCGGCTCCAAGAGCTGGGGCATCACGGTCTTCGGTGAAACCTTTTACACCACCACTGTGGACACCTACATCATCATCGCGTCACTCGGTCAGGCGAAGGTTTCCGAATCGCAGGCCGCGACGATTACCCACCGCGTGGACGGCACGCATGTCGACACGACGGCGCATACGTTTTTTGCCTACACGGACGGCAGTGAAGACCCATTGGAAATTCCGGATTACTACAAAGATTCCAATGGCAATATCCGGCCGGAGTTCCTGGACGGCAGCGGAAGAATCCGGGCCGGCCTGACCAAACGAGTGACCGGCACGATCACCGCGCGCGGAGAGACGGTGTTCGGCGAGGTATTCACTCAGACCACCGATCAAAAGTTCGACATCATCGCCGGCGGTCCGAAAGTAGTGGAATCGATCACCAAGACCGACACGACCGGCGTGGACGGTACGCGAAGCCATTCCGAGCAGACGCTGGTGCAGGAGTACGACTCCGCGGACGGCCGGCTGATTCGCGTTTATCATCCCGCCGGCGCGCCTGCCGTGGTGACGGAATCGATGGACGTCTTTGGCAATCGCACGGAAGTTCTGGTGACCGAAGAACTGGCGGTGGTGAACGGCCAGGGCAAGGTGATCCGCAGCCGGAGCCAGTCCACCACGATCAATCTGGCGGGCGAGGCGACCTTCACGA
>CAZKNC010000067.1:0-4734 GCA_964553935.1 uncultured Planctomycetia bacterium
GCGCCTGCAGTTCCATCCAGCGCACGAACGCCGGCCCGTAAAGGACCGCGAGCGCGGCGCCGATCATTCCGCCGATCAGGAGCTTCTTTTTCGGTTCCACTCTCTCCCCGCGTAAAGGGCTTTCCTGCCCAACTGCTCCTCGATCCTCAGGAGCTCATTGTACTTCGCCACCCGCTCACTGCGCGAAACCGAACCGGTCTTGATCTGGCCGGCATTCACGGCCACCGCCAGGTGAGCGATCGTGGTGTCTTCCGTTTCGCCGGATCGATGGGAGATGATGGTGCCGTACCCGGCCTTCTGCGCGGTGCGGATGCAGGTCAGGGTTTCGGTGAGGGAACCGATCTGGTTGACCTTGATGAGGATGGCGTTGGCCGCCCTGCGCCGGATGCCGTCCTGGAGCCGGGCGGTGTTGGTGACAAACAGGTCGTCGCCGACCAGCTGGACCTTCTTGCCCAGCGCGGCGGTGATCTTGAGCCAGCCGTCCCAATCTTCCTCGCCCAATCCGTCCTCGATGGAAACGATCGGATAACGGCGGCACCATCGGGCGTACAGCTCAATCACCCGTTCGGCCGGAACGCTGGAAAGCCCCTCCGCCTTCATCGAATAGCCCTGCGAGTCCCCGAACGTGCTGGCCGCCACATCGAGCCCGAGCAGGATCTCTTTGCATGGTTTGTAGCCGGCCTTTTCAATCGCCTGCAGGATCACGCGAATGGCCGCTTCGTTGGACTCCAAGCGGGGAGCGAATCCCCCTTCATCGCCAACCGCTGTAGATTGTTTTTGGGCTTTGAGAATCCCTTTGAGCGTTTGAAACGTCTCGGCTCCCATGCGCAACGCTTCCCGGAAACTGGAGGCGCCCACCGGGAGAATCATGAACTCTTGGATGTCGAGACCGTTATCGGCGTGCAGGCCGCCGTTCAAGATGTTCATGAGCGGGACCGGAAGAAGGCGCGCCTTCGTTCCGCCGATGGAGCGGTACAGCGGCATACGCCGCGCGTGCGCGACCGCCCGCGCGGCCGCCAGAGAAACACCCAGGATCGCGTTGGCGCCCAGGCGGGATTTATTCTCGGTGCCGTCCAGATCCATCATGATCCGGTCGATTCCTTTCTGATCGGCGGCGTCCTTGCCCTTCAGCGCCGGTGCGATCGCCTGAATTACGGAACGGACCGCTTTGGAAACCCCTTTGCCGCCAAACCGGCTTTTATCGCCGTCGCGCAGTTCCCAGGCCTCGAACTTGCCGGTGGAAGCGCCGCTGGGCACGGCCGCCCGGCCGGGACAGCCGTTGTTTAAGGTGACATCCACTTCCACGGTGGGAAATCCCCGCGAATCCAGGATTTCGCGGGCGAAGATTTTGGAAATCGCCGTTTTCTTCACGCTCTTCTTTCCTCTACTCTCTACTCACTACTTTTCTACCGACTATCTTCATTTTCCCTTCCAGCACGCGCTGGATCGCCGCAGGATAGAGACGATGTTCCAACCGATGGATCCGCCGATGCAGGCTCTCTTCCGTGTCCGAATCCCTGACCGACACGGACCCTTGAAGAAGGATCGGACCGTGATCAATCTGCTCATCCACAAAATGGACCGTGACACCGGTGGTTTTGACCCCGTGCCGCAGAGCATCGCGGACGGCGCGGCGGCCGGGAAACGCGGGCAGCAATGCCGGGTGGATGTTCACGATCTTTCCAGACCAGCGGCGGACCAGCCAGGGCGAGAGGATCCTCATGAAACCGGCCAGCACGATGAGCCGGGCGCCGGAGCGCTCGACGACCCGGGAGAGGGCCCGATCGAATGCCTCCCGTGTGGAGGTAGCGGACGGATCGATGAAGACCGCGGGGACCCCGGCCCTCCGGGCCCGTTTCAGCGCGAATGCTCCGGACCGGTCGCTGACCACCACCGCGACGCGGGCGCGCAAGCGGCCGCGGCGAATGGCGTTCAAGATGGCCTGCAAGTTGGTCCCCTGGCCGGAACAGCAGACGGCGATCGAAGGGACGGCCACGAATCCTTCAGCCGGTGAGTTTCTGAATCTTGGCGTCAAGCTGGGACTTCGGGGATACTCCAACGACGCGGTCCACTTCCTGCCCGTCTTTGAAGAAAATCAGCGTCGGAATGTTCAGGATGCCGTACTCGGCGGCCAGCTCCTGGTCTTGGTCGACGTTGACCTTCGCGACGGCAAATTTGCCGCGGTATTTTTCGGCCAGCTCTTCCAGCGCGGGGGCCAAGGCGCGGCAAGGGGCGCACCATTCCGCCCAAAAATCGACCAAGACCGGCGTCTTGGCCTTGAGGACATCCGCTGGAAAATTCGATTTCGTGATGGTGAGGGTTGCAGCACCCATGGAATCTCATTATCGTTGACGAGGATAGTATAGCAAAGCAGCACCGGCCAGAACAAACCCGAGCCCGAGGAGTGCCAGCAGGCGGCCTTGGCCTATCTGTTCACCCAGCCAGCCGGCCGCCAGCATGGAGCTGATGAGGCCGGCATTGGCGACCACACCTAGTGAGCTGAAAATCCGACCATGCAGACGTTCCGGATGGGCCTCATGAACCAGCGTGTTGGCCACGATACCGGCCGGAGCCATGAAGAAACCGAGAACCGCCGCCGCCAGGGAAGATCCCGCGCCCGATCGTGCCGCGGTCACCATCATCAGGAACATCGCCACCCCGCTGCCGGCTCCCAGGAAAGAGGCACCGAGGATCCGCCGCCGCGGCTGCAGCGTGCCCCATCGTCCATAAGCCAGCGTTCCCAAAAACATCCCGACTCCCAGCCAAAGACTCAAGAAACCGATGTCCTTGGTGACGGAACCGAGCCACCGCTGGACCAGAACCGTCCCAACCACCAGACTGGCTCCTCCGCCGGCCATCAGCAATCCAATCAGAGCCACGACACGCCGAGTGTCCCGATGCATCCAC
The DNA here is from genome assembly GCA_964553935.1 of uncultured Planctomycetia bacterium. GTDB lineage: Bacteria > Omnitrophota > Gorgyraeia > 1-14-0-20-64-10 > 1-14-0-20-64-10 > CAZKNC01. Next base: position 2,908 of record CAZKNC010000067.1, read on the forward strand.
AGTCGGCGGATCCCTTCCCAGACCTCCGAGACAATTCGCTGCGGCGGTTCGATCCGGGCCGAAACCGGCGGCCGAAACCGGCCTTTCAGCGGCAGGATAAACGCGGCGGAAACCGCGTAGGCAATCGCGCTCACCCAGCAGCTGCGGGCGGCACCGATCCATTCCACCAGCAAAGCTCCGGCCAGAATGATCACCGCGGAGCCGATCATCCCGGAGGTGGTGAACGCGGCGTTGGCTTTGGCAAGTTCCCCGGGCTCCACGAGATCCGGGATGCTGGCCAGTCGGGCGGGAACAAAAAAACTGGTGACGGTAAAGAGAAATAAAATATCCAAATAGAGGAAACCGCGGCGGCCCTCCGCTGCCAGCCAGGGGAGCGCCAGCACTCCCGCGACCCGGATCAGATCGCAGACGATCATGGTCCGCCGGCGGTCCCAGCGGTCCACGTACGCTCCGGCGATGGGGCTGACGAGCAAACCCGGCAGCGAGGTGAACGTCAGTACCTTGGCCAGGGAGAGCGAGGATCCCGGCTCCACCAGGGCAACCAGGGCCAGCAAAATCAACTGAGTCAGGCGGTCTCCAGACTGCGAAGCCATCTGTCCCAGCCAAAGGAAACGGAAATTTTTGTTTCGAAGCAGTCCCAGCATAGACAGTCATTATAACTTGGCGCAGCGTTTACGCCGGGTCCTGTTGGTCTCGTCCCCTGCTCTGGGGTACCCGGTTTGGCACCGTTCGTCCCGCCGACGCGGGACTCCCTTAGTCCTCGGCCGGTCTCTGAGAGCGTCTTCGAGGCAGCCGGCCTGCGGATGTGCCGCACCGGGTACCCCATCGCGGAGACTCGGGCCCCGGGTGGTATCGAGTGGACGTAGGTTAGTTACCGGCGAGGTGGTGCTTGATCGTGGTGCCTTTGACGAGGTAATAAACGTCCTCGGCGATATTGGTGGCGTGATCCGCCACCCGCTCCAGGTTGCGGCCGATGAGGATAAGGTCCATCGCCCGGGTAATGGTGCGGGGATCTTTCGCCATGAAAATCAGCAGTTCGTGGTAGACCTCGTCGTTGAGGTGGTCCACCTCCGCGTCCCGGCGGCAGACCTCCCGGGCGAGATCAGCATCCTGTCGGACGAACGCGTCCAGCGCGTCTTTGAGCATCCGCTGGGCCAACTCGGCCATTTTGGGGATGTCGATCAGCGGTTTCAGCAGAGGTTCTTTGAGAAGATCCAGCGTGCGCTCGCTGATGTTGACCGCCTGATCCCCTACCCGTTCCAGGTCGTTGACCAGCTTGAAGATCATCGCGATAAACCGCAGGTCCCTGGCTTCCGGCTGGTAGCGGGCCAGCAGGTCCAGACAGTTCTGTTCGATCTCCACTTCCAGCTGGTTGATCAGCGCGTCCTCTCCGATTACTTGCTCCGCCAAGGCGGGATCCCGGTCCACCAGCGCCCGGATGGCTTTGCCGACCGACTGCTCCGCCATGCCGGCCATCGTGAGCATTCGCTCCTTGAGTTTGGTCAGCTCCTCGTCAAAATGTCTCTGCATCAACCGAACCTCCCTGTGATGTAGGATTCAGTCCTGGAGTCGGCTGGATTGGTGAAAATCCGGCTGGTCGACCCGAATTCGACCAGCTCTCCCAACAACAAGAACCCGGTCTGATCGGAAACCCGCGCGGCCTGCTGCATGTTATGGGTCACCAGGACAACGGTGTAGTTTGCCTTCAGTTCAATCAACAGTTCTTCGATCTTCGCCGTGGAAATCGGGTCCAGCGCCGAGCAGGGCTCATCCAGCAGGAGCACTTCCGGATCGACGGCCAGCGCCCGAGCGATGCAGAGACGCTGC
>CAZKNC010000067.1:4744-7283 GCA_964553935.1 uncultured Planctomycetia bacterium
CCCGGATAATGCCAGTGCGTTCTTCTGAAGCTTATCTTTAACCTCTTCCCAGATCGCCGCCTTCTTCAAGCTTTGCTCAACAACGGCATCCAGCCGGTCCCGATTCTTTTCGCCGCACAAGCGCGGCCCATAAGCGATGTTTTCGTAGATCGTTTTGGGGAACGGGTTCGGTTTCTGGAACACCATGCCGATCCTCAAACGAATCTCGATAGGGTCCACGCCGGGGCCGTAGATATCCTGGCCCCGGAAGAAAATCTTGCCGCCGGCTCGGAAATCCGGCAGGACGTCGTTGATCCGGTTCAGGCACCGGATCAGCGTGCTCTTGCCGCAGCCGGAAGGACCGATGATCGCGGTAATCTGCCGTTCGGGGATCGCCATGGTAATTCCCTTGAGCGCCTGATAATTGCCATACCAGGACTGAAAATTCTCGATCGCGAATGCGACTTCCATTCCCTTCTCCGCTTCCAACAAAGGAGCGTTCATAGATAAACCTTCTTTTGGTAACGATGGCGCAGGAAGATCGCGACCGCGTTCATGAGTAAAAGGACTGCCAACAAAACGACAATGGCCGCCGCCGCGCACTCGAAGAAGCCTTTCTGCGGCCGGGAAACCCAGTTGAAAATCTGAATCGGCATAACGGTAAAGGAATCGGTCACGCTACTCGGCAGGAAAGCGATGTAAGCCAGCGCCCCGATCGTGATCATCGGAGCCGCTTCGCCGATCGCCCTCGAGAAAGCCAGGATACACCCGGTAAGGATCCCTGGAAAGGCCATCGGCAGCACCTGGTGCCAGATGGTCTGCCACCGGCTTCCTCCCAATGCGTAGGAGGCCTCACGAATGGAGGGGGGAACCGTCTTCAGCGCCTCTCGCGAAGCAATAATCACAATCGGAAGGACCAAAAGCGCCATAGTCAACCCACCGGCCAACAAGGAACGGCCAAACCCCGCCATCCGGACAAACAACTCCAGACCCAGGAGACCGTAGAGAACAGACGGAACGCCGGCAAAGTTAGCGATGTTCAACTCCACCAGCCGGGCAAACCACCCCTTGAGGCCATATTCCTCCAGATAAACCGCGGCCCCCACGCCGATGGGGAACGCGAAGAATCCCGTCAACACCATGATGGAAGCCGTGCCAACCAGCGCAGAGAGAATGCCGGCCTGTTCCGGCTTCCGGGATGGAAAACTGGTCAAAAACTGCCAATTCACCCGCCCCAACCCATCCGAAAAGATGTCAATCAGCAGAATGGCCAAAGAACCGATGGCGATGATCAGCGCGCCGATGGCCGCGACCTTAAAGATCCCTTCGGCGAGTTTTTGCCGGGCGATCCTGCGCCGGACGTCAACCATATTGCTCCTGAAACCGCTCCCGCAGGTGCTGGCTGATCAAGTTCAAGATCAAGGTGAAGACAAACAAGGTCATCCCGACAGCAAAGATGGTTTTGTATTCGATGGTGCCGGTGGGCGTATCTCCCATGCTGACTTGCACGATGTAAGCGGTCATGGTTTCCACCGGAACGAACGGGTTCAGCGTCAGCCGCGGCTGTTGCCCCGCGGCAATCGCCACAATCATGGTTTCTCCGATCGCGCGGGAAATCGCCAGCAAAAAGGAAGCGGCCACGCCGGAGAAAGCGGACGGCAGCACCACCGAGAACGCGGCCTGAAGACGGGAGGAGCCCAGCGCGTACGCCCCCTCTCGAAGACTCTGAGGTACCGCGAACATCGCGTCCTCACTGAGCGAGGAGATCATTGGAATGATCATGATCCCCATCACGATCCCAGGCGAGAGCGCGTTAAACCCTGACAGGCCCGGAATCCATTTCTGAAGCAGGGGGGTCACGAACAACAGGGCGAAATAACCGTAAACAACCGTCGGAACACCGGCCAAGATTTCCAGGATTGGCTTGACCACTGAACGGACCCGCTGGCTGGCATATTCACTCAAATAGACCGCGCTCAACAGGCCGATCGGGATCGCCACGGCCATGGCGATCAGGGAGGTTAGAAACGTGCCCGCCAACAGGGGAAGAATCCCAAAATGCTTATCAGCGAACAGCGGCGTCCATTGCGTGTCGGTGAAAAACTGGAGGATGGGAACTTCCCTGAAGAACGCTAGGGTCTCGGCGAGAAGGACAAAAACGATCCCCAGCGTGGTGAAGATGGAGATCCCGGCGCAGAACTGGAGAGCCCAGCGAATAATTTTTTCTTTGGCTCGCTGGGCTCTCCGGATGGTCAACGTCCTTCGCTGCTAAGCAAACCAGCCAGCGTGGTTCCCGGCTTCGCCTTCTTGGCGAACAACGTGCCTGTCTTCCGGCTCGCAAACCGGCCGTTCGCCAGCTGATACACCTCGCTTGGAAGCGAAATGTATCCGACTTCTCGAGCGAGTTCCGCCGCATTTTCCAGATAGAAGCGGACGAACTCCGTGACTTCCGGCCGGTCCGCGGACTTGCGGTTGACGTAGATGAAGATCGGCCGGGCCAGCGGCTGGTACGTGCCGCCTTCCACCGTCTCCCGGGTCGGCAGGATGGGGCCCGCCCCGT
>CAZKNC010000068.1:0-5369 GCA_964553935.1 uncultured Planctomycetia bacterium
GGGAGTAATGCTGAGCATCGCCAGCTCCGGAGCAATCAGCCGGAAATCCGACAGCCGAATGGACGGCGCGGAGGGCTGAGAAACCGCCGGCGAAACCGGTGCCGCCGCCGGAGAATTTACAACCGCCGGAGTGGAAACAGAGGCGGGTGCCGTCGGGACCGTGGGGGAGGCCGAAACGGCCTCGAGGTACGCCCGGACCAGCAAGTCCCAGCCGGTGGCGCCCACATGAGGCAAGGCGGGGAACGTCGCGTCAACGCCGGGAGCCGCGCTGGAAGCGGTCGAGGAAGAATAATTCAATCCGCCCGGACCGGCTCGGAGCGAATCCATCTGATCCACAATCGTTTGCGCAGATGCGAATCGACCCATCCAGAAATCCATGAATGCGACCTGCAGGGAGCCCTCTGACCAAACGAAGGAATCCTGGCGGTAAGGAGCGTATCCGGTGACGGAAACTCCGTTCACCTCCACGGTGCGGAGAAGATTCTGGTCGATGAAATCCCTCAGGATGGCGGCGCGATCCAGGTCGCCCCGCTCCAGAACCAGGAACACCCCTCCCAGCGCCTGGGAATCCAGAGAAACCAGATCATCCCCCAGCCCGTTCAAGAAATGGGTACCGGCCCAGAGATGGGTGTCGATGGCGTCCGATAAGGAGCGGGCGACATCGGCGTAGCGGCTCTCGCCGGTTAAAACAGCCAAATCGTCAAAGAAGGACCAAACATCCAGATTGTGCTCGGTGGAGATCCAGGGGAACGGCTGGCCGTCGGCGTTGAGTCCGCCGCGGAAAAGGCCGGTCGCCGGATCCCGGAATGAAAGAAGGGTGTCCGCGATCCGCTCCACCGTGGGACGGAATTCAAAATCCCAGGTGAGCAAATCTCCCGTGAGCAATCCGTAGCTCACCAAGGCATCGCCCACCCACGCGTTGGTTCCGGTAAACACAGCCGAAAAATCGGGAATGGAATCGCTGAGTCCATACATAAAGCCGATCCTTCCCGATCCGGCTTCTTGATTAACAAACTCCTGGAGGATGACCCGGGCCTGCTCCACATCACCCGCGGAAAGAAAACCGATCGCCGCAACGGCTTGATCGTAGCTGAAGGCCCGGTCGGTCAGCTGATTGAACAGCGAATCGCTCGGATCGACGGCCCACGTCTGCAGGAACCGCCACCGGCTGCCCGGAGCGTCTTGCGCCCGCTGACCCACCAAAAAGGCGAGCGGAGTGCCCGCCGGAAGCACATCCAGGGGATTGCCGGCAGAAACCAAACCGACGCCATTCCCAGCTCCGTCCAATACCCTGAAAGACAGCGTGTAGCGGCCGGGCCCGATTCCGGCCGACTGAAATTCCTGCCCGGTAATCTCGACGGTGAAAATGCCGCCGCCCGGAAGAACCGTCACAGGGCGCCGGAACTCAACGACTCCCGCCGTCCCCGCCGATTCCGCTTCGGGAGTAAACACCGTCACCAAGGTCACCGGAGCGTTGACGGCGCCCAGGTTGCCCAGCGTCCAATCGGAGACCAAACTCTGTCCTTCCACGATCTGCGCCGGATAAACGTACGTGGGGGCGGCCTCGAACTGCGGCTGGCCCTGTCCGATTTCTAGCAGGTTGCCGAAGAATCCGGAACCGATCCGCTGATCCAGACCGTTGAACGCCAGGAAAGTGACGGTGTACTGGCCCGCGCCGATCCCTGCATCGGCCAGCTGCTGGCCGGTCAGATCAAACTCAAAGTTTCCGCCGCCGGGAGAAAGGACCGCCGCGCGATAGAATTCCCGGGAAGCAGACGGGTCGGAAGATCCCACCGGCGTGATCACCACCAGCAGGGTCACCAGATCAGGGGCATTGCCGCTGTTCTCCAGCGTCCAATCGGTTTCAACCGGCGAGCCGACCGCCACCGGAGAGGTATACGTCGGCACGGAATCAAACGCCGGAATGATACTCCCAACCGTGAGGACCTGTCCGAAAAACTCCCCGATCCGGCTGCCTTGGGAATCGATCGCGACAAACGCCAGTCGATGCCGTCCCGGCCCGATGCCGGCATTGCTCAACTCCTGCGGCGTGATTTCAAAGAGAAACATCTCTCCGTTCGCCGGAACTTGAACGGTCTTGGAAAATTCCACCGTGGAAGTTGTCGCGAAATCGGTGAACGGAGTCATGGCCACCACCAGCTCAACCGTCTCACTGGCCGGCCCTGGGTTCTGCAGGGTCCAACTGCTCTGGAACGTGCCGTCCACCGGGATCGAATCGCTGTAGGCCGGAGCCGAAGGAAGACTGGCGCTCCCTTCTCCGATGGTGAGCGGGTTGCCGAAGAATTCCCCGATCCGCGTCCCGTCCGGGCGGAACGCTATAAAAGACAGCAGCCATTCCCCCGCTCTAATGCCGGCGGCGGTGAGATCCTGGCCGCTCACGTCAAAATCAAATCCCTGCCCGCCCGCGGCGACCTGAACGTTCTTCGAAAATTCCACCATTGCTGTGGTCGCCGTCTGGCCCGTCGCGGTCACCCCGATCACCAGCGTCACGAACCCGGGCGCATCCCCAGGATTTTGCAGCAGCCAGTCCGTCTCCAGCGCCGTGCCCGGTTCAATCGCTTCCGGATAAGCCGGCCCCGCATTCAGAGCCGGCTGAATATTCCCAATCTCCAGCAGGTTCCCGAAGAACTCTCCCAGCCGATTGCCTGCCGCATCCAATGCCACAAAACTTACCAGGTAGTCTCCACCGCCTATCCCCGCCGCCGTCCGCTCCGAGGCCGGAATGTCAAAGTCAAAGCTCGCTCCACCCGGCGGAACCCGGACCGTCCGCGTGAACTCCACCGTCTGCGACGAGTCTCCGCCCACCGGCGTTAACGCCGTCACTAGTGTCACCGTCGCCGGCGCGTCCCCGCTGTTCGTCAAGTCCCAGTCCGTCGGCAGCACCCCATCCAGAGCAATCTGGTCCGTGTAGGCCGGCTCCGCAGGCAAGGCCGGAGAAGCGCTGCCGATCGTCAAAGGATTGCCGTAATAGCTCTGAAGGCGGGTTTCGGCACCATCAAACCCGGTCGCCGTGATCAGCCAGTTGCCTGGGGTGATGCCGGCGGCCGCCAATTGAGCGGCGGTAACCGTGACCGTATGCGTGCTCGACCCGGGACCGGCCGGAAGGCGGGTGATGTAAAACTCTTTGGACTGCGAAGGATCCGTGGCGCCCACCGGAGTCAGCACCAACAGTGCCGTAACCCGATCGGCGGTGTCGCCGGAATTGACGAACGTGAACTCGGCCGTCAAGTTGTCATTGGAACCCATCGCCGAAGGGAGCACCGGGGCCGTCGGCAAACTCACCTGGATATCGCCGATGGTCAGCGGATTCCCGAAGAAACCAAACGTCGGGCCGCCCAACCGCCGATCGAAGCTGTCGAACGCGGCGAATGCCGCCGTGAAGCGGCCCGGCGCGATGCCGGCCGCGGCCAACTCCGCCGGAGAAAGGGAGAAATCGATCTGCCCGCCGCCGACCGGAACTGTGACCGCCCGATAAAATTCTTTGGATTCCGAAGGGTCGGTGGCCCCTGCGGGAGTCAGCACCGTCAGCAGAGTGACCCGGGCCGGCGAGTCGCCGGTATTCCCCACCGTGAAAGCGGCCTGGAACCCGCCGTCTCGGGCGATTTGCGGAGTATAGGAGGGACGCGCATCGAATACCGGAGAGACGGTTCCGAACGTGAAGGGGTTGCCGTAAAAACCGGCGCCGATCCGCTGATCCAGCTCGTTGAACGCCAAAAAGGTCAGGCCGTATTGCCCCGGCGTGATGCCGGCGGCTCGAAGCCTGGCGTTGGAAAAAATGATGTCGCGAGAGGAGGTTCCTGGAGGAATAAAAACCGATTGATAGAGCTCGCGCGTATTCTCGGTTCCGACCGGCGTGAAGCCGACCATCACGTAGCCGCGGCGTAGGGCTGGGCTGGAGTTGGAAAACTCGAATCGAGCAGTAAAATCCCCGTCCGCTGAAATCTGTTCGCTGTAGGTCGGCCGTTGGGTAAAGGAAACGGAGGATTCGGTCTGAACGGCCATTTGGTTTTCAACGGCCTCGCGGTGCTCAACCTCCTGTTGGTCCTGCCCCTGGCCCGCGGCGGCTTGGGGCAAAATGACAAAATCGCCTCGGTCCTCCTGGGCAGGATCCTGCGGCAAGGCGGCGACCGGCGAAAGGGGCACGAGGGCCACTGAAACTGCAAGTATCCAACAGAAAAATCGGCGCATTTTTATTGTGGAAGAGCACTTTCGCGGGTGAAAACAGGATAGCACCCGTGGAAAAGGGTGTCAATCGGTCAAGCCGGCCTGGGCAAATCCTCTGGCGCGCAGGAGACAGCTGTCACAGCGTCCGCAGGGACGCTTGCCGCCGACGTAGCAGGACCAGGTACGGTGGAACGGCACTCCCAGCTGTTTTCCAAGCCGGATGATTTGGGCTTTGCTTTTCCGGATGAGCGGCGTCACGATCCGGATCGGCCGGCCGGAAACGCCGGCCCGGGTTCCGAGACGGAAAACCCGCTCCATCGCCTGGTAATACGCGGGCCGGCAATCGGGATAACCGCTGCTGTCCATAAAATTGGCCCCAATAAAGACTGCATCGGCACCGATCGCCTCGGCGAATCCCAGCGCCAGCGACAAAAAGACCGTGTTGCGGGCCGGCACGTAGGTGATCGGAATTCCCTTTCCAATCTGTTGGAGGGAGCGGCTTTTAGGCACTTTCAAACGGGAATCGGTGAGGGCGCTGCCGCCCCAGGGAAAACGGATCTTCAGGACCAGCGCCGGGCATCCGGCCGTGCGGGCCACCGCTCGGGCCGCGCGGATCTCCCGCCGGTGCCGCTGGCCATAATCCATGATCAGCGCGTGACAGCGGAACCCTTGCGCCCGGGCCGAGTAAAGGGTTGTCGCGGAATCCAACCCGCCCGAGAGCAGCACTACCGCGCTATTGGGTGACATCTACTTTGGCGACGTTGCCCGGACGCCGCCCGAGGAAACGGCGGGCCAGCTGTTCAAAATGCCGCGGTTCGTCCGTCACGAAAAAACGTCTCTGCGGAGATGCGCCGTTTTGCGCGGGCGCGGCCAGGCCTAGACCCTCCAACATTTCTTTCGCTTTCAAAGCGACCTGGCGGGCGGAGTCGATGAGCGTGACGTTCGGCCCCAGCACGCGGGCAATCGTCGGTTTGAGAAGCGGATAATGCGTGCAGCCCAGGATGACCGTGTCGACCCGGGCCGCTTTCAACGGCTTCAAATAGCGCTGGGCGACGGCCCGCGTGATCGCGTCATCGGTGCAGCCCTCCTCCACCAGCGGCACGAATAATGGGCAAGCCACTTGGGTCACGCGCGCCCGGGGATTCAGCCGTTCAAAGAGATGGAGGTAAGCATGGGACCCGACG
>CAZKNC010000068.1:5379-7277 GCA_964553935.1 uncultured Planctomycetia bacterium
GGATACGCGCCGCTCCCGACCGTTCCGTACGTTCCGATCACGCCGATCCGCCCGGACCGGGATGTTTTAAGCGCGGTTTCGACGCCGGGCTCGATCACTCCCAGGATCGGATGCTTGAAATGCTTCTCGAGAAACGGCAGAGCGAAACTGGTGGCGGTGTGACAGGCCACGATGACCAGCTTGACGTCGTGGTGAAGCAGGAACAGAAGGTTCTCCGTGGAAAACTTTCGGACCGTCTCGCGGGATTTGTTGCCGTACGGCACGCGAGCCGTGTCTCCCAGATAGACGATCGACTCCCTCGGGAGAACGCGCAGGAGCTCCCGGACCACGGTGAGTCCCCCAATGCCGGAATCAAAAACACCGATCGCGCTACGGACGGTAGGCATATTCTTTCTCCGCTTTGGAACGAAACGAGAGGATTCCCTTCCGGATTCCGTCGGCCAGCCGCTGGCGATATTCGGGCCGCCGCATCCGTGCCTCTTCGTCCGGACTGGTGAGGAAACCCACTTCCACGAGTACCGCGGGCATTCGGGCCCCTTTCAACACGGCGAATCGGGCCGATTTAACGCCGCGGCTCTTCACCGGTAGACTCTGCCCGCTCAAACCCCGGCAGGCATAGGAAGCCAGTTCCAGAGATTCCAGCCGGTTCTCGGTGTAGAGCAAATCCCAGAGGATCGCTTCCGACGCCGAGGAAGTGGGCCGGCCCATCTCTTCCGGAAGCGCGGCGTTCTCCGCCGCTTCCAGGGCGCGCGCGTGATCGTCGGTGGCTTCGGAGAGATAGTAGGCCTCGTAGCCGCTGACTTTCCGGGAGCGGGAAGCGTTGGCGTGGATCGAGATGAACAGGTCCGCTCCTTCCCGGTTGGCGATTCCCGGACGTCCATACAAAGGAATGAAGCGGTCGTCATAACGGGTCATGATGACCCGAAAACCGTCCTGGGTCAGCAAATCCCGCAGGCGTTTGGCGACGTCCAGCGTGACGTTTTTCTCCTTCAGACCTCCGCGGCCGATGGCGCCGGGATCATGCCCGCCATGGCCGGCGTCCACCACAATCGTCCGGATCCGCTCCCCAGCCGGGGCCGACGGCAGTCGTTCCGGCTGACGCCAGCGGGAAAGACCGTCCAGCCAGATCCGCTCCGGCACCAGCAGACGGCCCTGTTCCATCCGAGGAGCGGAGGAAAGTTCCACGACGTTTCCATCCAGAAGAGCAACCATCATCTGGGGCGCCACTCGAAACTCATGCCCGCCCGAGGTCAGATAACAGATCTGCGCCTGAGCATCCCAAATCTCCCGCCCCTGCAGCTCCCGCGCTAAAGCGGCCACGGGAAAATACGAGACGGCTCCCAGCATCACGCGCTGGGACGCCAGAGAAGGGGCCAAACCGGGCCGGGCCGGCGGCGCGGTCGCGCATCCGGATAATAATGAAGCGCTGAAAAGGAGAACCAGTGAAGGGCGGATGATCAGCACGAAAATGGTGGAGGCGGGGAGAGTCGAACTCCCGTCCTGAAGCAACTGAAATCGGATCCCTACGTGCGTAGTCCGTGTTTTGAGCATTCGCAGACCTGCGCTCCCATGGACAGGATCCCAGGCCCACTACCCTCCGGTTGGTCTCCTCGCTGCGGCTCCCGAAGGTACCGAACCACAGCCAGCCTGCTGCTGCGTCTCACCCCCTAGCAGGCGTTGAAGGGAGACGGGCTGCGTTTTTTTACGCAGCCAGCGCCATGGGGACCACGGCAGGCCTCATCGGCACAACCGGGGCGATCCCCTTGACCATATCGTTGGCATGTATCGTTTTGTCCGGTGTTTTACGAGGCCTCCGGACCACCTCGGCACGCGACGCTCGACCCAGCCTCATCAGTCGAAACCGGTCGCCCCCAAAAGACCAACAAAACAATTATACC